>CAUQAR010000048.1:0-11378 GCA_963515775.1 uncultured Selenomonas sp.
CGTCTTGCCGCCGCCCTGCGGCGCGTAGCTGATGTCCTCATAGCGGTAGGCATAGTCGTTCACGCCCATCACGGTCCTGCCGCGGCGCAGGATCATCTCGCCGCGCTCCGCGGCCGTCGGCGTCGGGGCGATATAGATATCGCCCGTGAGTGTCCGCGCGATCGCAGGTTCTCTTGCGGCGTCCTCTCCATTGGCGCGGAGCTTTGTCACGGCTTCGCACGCTGCGCCGTCCACCTCGTAGCGGTAGGATTTTTCCCTGCCGCTCTCGGCGAACGCCTGCCCGCGGTAGACGACGGTATGACCGTAGAGTTCCTGCGGCACCTCGGGGGTCAGCGTCACGGTCGTCGTTTGACTGCCGCTCCCCGACAGGACAAAGGCAAGGAGTGCAAGTCCCGCGCCGACGTGGGCGAGCATTCCGCCAAGACCGAGCCGATGCGCGCGGAATGCGGCGTATGCCGCCGCCACGGCAAAGAGTCCGAACGCAGCGAGGAAAACGGCCGCCGCCGCGACGCCCACCGCCCCTGCAGCAGCACCGCCGAGTACGGCTGCGGCAAAGATCCAGAGGGGACGAACGAGCCGTCCCTCCGTGCGCGGCAGCAATACGCCGAGCCCCATCAGCAGGGCGAGTACAACGGCAATCGGGAGCGACGTACGCACATAGTAGCTCGTATCGACCGCCGCACTCTCCCCGATCAGTCCCGAGATGAGCGGCATCGACATGCCGAAGAATACGATCGCCGTAATGAAGACGAGCAGCAGCATGCCGAGGAGGATGAGGAACGCGCGGCTGCGATGGGCCGGATACACCGCGCCCTTCGGCAACCGTTCAATCCGTACAGCGAGAATGCCCAGTCCCAAAAGGAGTACGAGGCCGTTCGCAAGTGCGATATAGAGGCCGATGTCCGAGCCTGCGAACGAATGCACGGAGAAATCGCCGAGAATACCGCTGCGCGTGAGGAAGGTGCCGTAGAGGACGAACGCATAGGAGAATATCGCCGCGAGATGGACAAGATAGTATGCCCCGCGCTGCGCGCGCGCCACAGTGATCAGATGGACGAGCACACAGGCGAGCAGCCACGGCACGAGCGAGGAGTTCTCCACGGGATCCCAGCCCCAGTAGCCGCCCCAGCCGAGCACCTTATACGCCCAGTAGCCGCCGATGAAGATGCCGGCGCCGAGGAACGCCCACGCGACGAGCGCCCAGCGCCGCATCGGCGTGAGGAAACCGCCGTCCGCGGGAGCCTTCAGCATGCTTTCAATCGAGTAAGCGAACGGCACGGCGAGCAGCGCATAGCCGATGAAGATGATCGGCGGATGCACCGCCATCCACGGATCCTGTAGGAGCGGGTTCATCCCGTTGCCGTCGGGGACTACCGTCTCCGCATACGCAAAGGGACTTTTGATGAATACGAGGAATACGAGCAGCGCCGTCAGCAGCTGATAGACGATGCGGCCCGCCGGCCCCATATGTCCTCGGCGCGCAAGGAGCATGCCGACGACGGCGTGAATCACGAGCCAGAGAAGGAAGGATCCCTGCTGCCCCGCCCAAAATGCAGAAACTTTATAGAGCGGCGGCAGGTCGATCGAAGAGTAGCTCACAACATAGGCATAGCCGAAGTCGTCCGTAAGGATCGCGACGAAGAGCGCCGCCGCCGCGCCGAGTGCGGAGGATCCCGCGAGATACGAGCAGATATTGCTCTCACGGCGCTTCTCCTGCGCGTCGCAGGCAGCTGCACCGAGTGCGAAGATCAGCACGCCGCCGAGAAACACGGTGCCGATCATACGTTTACCTTGCCCTTCTGGGATTCGTATTTGGAGGGACATTTGATGAGCAGTTTATCCGCATTGAATGTACCGTCCGCATATTTGCCGATGGCGACGATATGATACGCCTCGTCGAACGTGTCGGGCTTGACGCCCTGATAGCGTACGAGCATCGTCTCTCCGGTGTCCTCGTCTGCAATGGAGAATACGAACGCCTCGTCCTCCATATGCGGCGCGACGGATTTATCAGGCAGCCCTTTGACCTGCACATTGCGCGATGCTGCGCGCGCCTCCGCGATGCCGACGTAGGGCGTTACGGAGTCGGCAAAGAAGTAGCCGGCATAGCCGATAAAAGCAAGAATCAGTCCGATAAAGAGATATTTGCGGTTCATGACGGCCTCCGTTTCATCAGCCAAGCGTAAATGAGCGTAACATCCAGCAGACACAGCATCAGTACGGCGAGCATTACGCCGTCCATATCCAGCTGCCCCGCACCGTTGATGACGGGCGACGGATGCAGTGAGAAGAACATGCGCGGCAGGACGAATACGAGGAACGGGACGGAGATAAATGAGAAGAGCGCGTATACCGCCGCCGCAGACGCCCGCGCGCGTTCCTCCCGCATGCTCATGCGCAGTGTCGCGTAAGCGCCGTAGATGAGGAGTAGGATGAAGATCGTGGTCTGCCGCGGGTCCCAGTTCCAATAGGCGCCCCATGTGAGCTTTGAAAAGACAGCACCGCTGCCCGTCGCGAGGAGCGTGAAGACGAGCCCGAGTACCGCCGAGCGCGCGCTCTTCGCATCATACGCAAGATCGCGCGTCCGCAGATAACGTCCGCCCCAGTACGCCGCACAAAAGAATGCAATCACCGAAACCCATGCGACCGGAATATGGAAAAATGCAATGCGAACGTAGTCGCCGAGCCGCTCCGCCGGCGGAACGATAAAAAATACCGCATAGAGCGCTGCCGCCGTTAGAATACCGATTGCTCCTTTCAGCATCCGTTCCTCCTTTCCGCTAGGTCTCAATCCACAGATAATCAAATAGGATCGACGCCCCAACCGTGAGCGCCATATCATAGATAAAGATACCGCCGAGGAGCACCGCCTCATCCTCTCCCGCCGTAATCGCGATCGCAGGCAGGAGGATCGGCAGCATCGACGGGAGCAGCAGCACCGGGACAAGTCCACCGCGGACACTGGCCGATGCGGCGACCGCCGCGAGCAGCGTATCCGCCGCCGCCATCCCCCAAAGAGCAAGGAGGAGGACGATGAGGAACGCCGCATCCAGCATAAACATCGCATCCATTAAAACGATGACAAACGGCATAATGATGACGGAGAGTATCAAGAGTGTGACAAGATGGGCGGCCATCTTTCCGAAAAGCACCGCCTGCGCGGGCGCATAGATCCGCAGAAAGAGCAGCGTGCCCGCCGCCGCTTCCTCCGCAAAGAGCCGTTCTCCCTGCAACGTCGCCGCGAAGAAGAGGACGATCCAGTAAAGTGTCGCCGACTGCCGCGCATCCGGCATATCGCCCGCAAGGGACATGCTCATAAAGGCGATCACCGTCAGCGCGAACATTCCCATCGTCACATAGCCCGCACGGTGGCGCACGCCGTCGAGGAGTTCTTTATAGGCAACGCGGCGCGCAGCCTCAAAGGTCGATGCACGCATCTGCCGCCTCCCTCTCCTCCCGGTCATTCGTCGCCCACAGGACGAGCCGTCCGCACGCGGCCGCGCGGCGTACCTCTCCGCCCAGCAACGCACGCCCGTGTGCGTCAAGCGCGAGGCCCGGCTCGTCGAGCAGCCATACATCCGCATCGCTGCCGAAGAGGACCGCGAGCCGGACACGCTGCCGCATCCCCGTGGAGAGCTGCCCTGCGGGGCGCGGCAAAACGTCCGCTGCAAGGCCCACGCGTGCAAGCAGCTCGTGTAGTACGGCATCCTCCGTGGAAAGTCCGCGTACGCCGCGCAGGAAGACGAGATTCTCGCGCACCGTGAGGCGCGTATAGAGTGCCATCTCGGGCGTCGCCATCGCGAGCATGGTACGGTACTCTGCTCCGCGTACCGCCGTCCCGTCCCGCAGCGTCTCAATCGTCCCGCGTGTCGGTATCATGAGTCGCGCCGCAAGGCGGAGCAGCGTCGACTTCCCGCTGCCGTTCGCCCCAGCAACGGCGGTGATCTGTCCGCTGCGCACGACGCAGGTCAGATCATGCAGGACCTCCCGTCCCTCAAAGACCTGCCCGACGCCGTTCAATCGGATCTCCAGCATAATCTATTCCTTCCATAAGTTTAATTTATTCTACCATGGCGCTAAAAAAAAATGAAATACATTTTTTATATGGGACCTTCCCGTTGTAGACCGCATCAACATTGAACGCAATTCATAAATAAAGTCGCCGTACAAGAAAATTCTATACGGCGACCCGAAAGACATATGCTGTTTTAGGAACCCGATCCCCCAAAGACCGCGGACATGGGCATATCGGCAAGCTGCGCATCGATTGCCGCGACCTCAGCGGCGGAGAGCGTGACATCCGCCGCTCCTGCATTTTCCGCAAGACGGGCGCGCTTCCGCGTCCCGGGGATCGGCGCGATGTACGGCTTCTTACAGAGCATCCACGCGAGTGCGATCTGCCCGCTCGTCGCGTTCCTTTCCTCCGCGAGATCACGCAGGAGCGTGAGCAGCGCTGCGTTTTGCTCCATTGCCTCCGGCGTGAACTGTGGCATCCGCGCGCGCATGTCGAGCTTCGCATCGAACGCGTCGTTCTTGCCGTATGCACCCGTTAAGACGCCGTTCGCAAACGGCGAGAAGGCGACGAAGCCGATGCCGAGCTCCTCAAGCACGGGGAAAAGGCTTTCATACCCGCGCGCCATCATGGAGTAGCGGTTCTGCACCGCCGTCAGCGGGTAGACGGCGTGCGCGCGGCGAATATCGTCCTCTGTCGCCTCGGAGATGCCCCAATGGAGGATCTTCCCCTCCTTGATCAGCTCGCTCATGACGCCGGCGACTTCCTCGGGCGGCACCTTCGGATCGACGCGGTGCTGATAGTAAAGATCGATATGATCCGTACCGAGCCGTTGCAGCGACCCCTCGACGGACGCGCGGATCACATCCGGACGGGCGTCCGTCACGATCGGGCTGCGCCCCTCCTTGAGCAGCGACATGTCGAACGACACGCCGAACTTCGACGCGATGACCACGCGATCCCGATACGGCGCGAGCGCCGCGCCGACGAGCCGCTCATTGTCATGCGGATCGTCCGGCGATCCGTAGACCTCCGCCGTATCGAAGTGCGTATAGCCCATATCGACCGCGGCCGCAATGAGCGCCCGCATCTCCTTCTTGTCCCCCGGTGCGCCGTACGCATGACTCATGCCCATGCAGCCAAGTCCCACCGACGAGACGGTGAGATTTCCTAATTTACGATAGTTCACTCTATCCACTCCTCACGTTTCTTTTCATTATATGACAGGAACGGAAAAACGACAACAAAAAAGACCTCCGCATCGCAATCGACACAGAGGTCTTTTATATTGATCCCCGTACTAAACGTTCAGCGACGCATTTTTCTCAACGATGAGCCTAAACAGCTCCGTATCCGCGGGAATCTCGGTGAAATGTGTGAGCGCTGCTGCAAAGCCGTGCGCTTTCACATACGCCTGCACCTCGACGGCCTCGGGATCGTCGGCGTAGTCGAACCGGAAGGCCGCGGCGATCACCGTCGCGAGGGCCTCGGGCCGCTTGCCCATCCGCATGAGCTGAACGCCAGGAGAAACGAGGCGGTCGTGCGCGCCGAGTTTACGCTTCGGTCCGCGGCCGACACGCGTCACCGGATCGGAGAGATGCGGATTCCGGAACCGCTCTTCCACCGTCTTGATATACGCCGCATGCTTCTCGCGGTCAAAGCCGTATTTCTCTATGAGCAGCTCGCTCGTCTCCGCCCAGATGCGGCGGACGAAGGAGACGATCTCCTCGTCGCACATCGCGGCGGCGATGTCCGCAATGCCTTTTAGATACGCCATATACGCGATGGAAGCATGTCCCGTGTTGACGGAGAAGAGCTTGCGCTCGATGTAAGCTGTGAGGTTATCCACCCACGTCAGTCCCTCGATCACAGGCGGCGTTCCGACCGCCCCGTTCCGATCGACGTCCCACTCGGAGAACGGCTCGACCTTGACGAGCAGGGGATCATCGTTCTTCTGAATCGGAACGATCCGGTCAACGGCCGCGTCGGGGAAGCCGATGCAGCGGTCCGCACGCGCCTTCACATCGTCCGGGAGATGCTCGTAGACGAAGTCTTTCAGCACGGTCGAGCCGCCGACCATATTTTCGCACGCAATGATGTTGAGCGGCGCCTCGGTCTTTTCGAGACGGCGCTTCAGGCCCTTTGCGATATTTGGCGCAATGAATTTGAGGATATTCGGCCCGATAGCGGTCGTCACGATGTCGGCGGTCACAAAGGCATCCAGCAGCGCCTCGAGATTTACATTGCTGTTGATTGCCTTCACATGCGCGACACGAATGCGCTGCGGCGTGTCTCCGACGATCTCGATATCATAGGCGCGGCGCGCGTTGATCTCATCGACGAGCGTCTCCGCCACGTCGACGAACGTGACCTCATAGCCCGAACGGACGAGCAGTTCTCCGATGAAACCGCGGCCGATGTTGCCGCCGCCGAAATGGATTGCCTGTTTCATGTGCATCTCCTTTCAGTCCGCCTGCGTAAAGACTGCGTAGAGATCGTCTGCGCTCTTGGTGGTAAAGAGCGCCGCGAGCTGTTCGTTGCTGTAGTCGCCGACCATCGTGGCGATATTCGCAAGGATGGCCAGATGATCGTTGCCCATGCCCGCGATGCCGATGACGAGATGCGCGGTGTCGCTGCCGAATTTGACCCCCTCCGGATACTGGAGGACGACGATGCCGGTCTTCTTGATCGTATCCTTGACGGCGTTCTCCCCGTGTGGGATCGCAATGCCCTTGCCGATGTACGTCGAAAGATCCTGCTCGCGGTTGAGCATGCCCTGCACATAGCCCTCGTCCGCATAGCCGCCCGCGACGAGCAGCTTTCCTGCGGCCGCGACGGCTTCTTCGCGGCTGACCGAGGGAAGGCCTACCCTGACGTTCTCTTTGCGCAAAACATCCGTGCCGACCTTTGGCTCCGCCGCCCCTTCCGATGCGGCTGCCGGTGCGCTCGTATCGACCGCCGCGGCCTTGAGTCGCTCGGTGACGATCTCGTAGACATTATTCTGCGTGAAGTCGCGCACAAAGATATGCTCTGCCTGCGGGGAATCCGCACGCGCACGCTCCGCGAGTTTTTCATGAGAGATCACGAGCTGCGCCTCGCTCGGGATCGCGCCGATGGCACAGTTCGTAACCAAGATATCGGTATAGCCGTCCTTCTTGAGCTTCTTGCGCAGCGCCGCGGCGCCGAGCGCAGACGAGCCCATGCCCGCGTCGCAGGCATAGACGATGACCTTGAGGTCCTTGCCCGCGACCTGTTTTTCCGTCGGGAGATCCTTACCGCGGTTCTTCATGTCAGCCATGTTCTCGCGCGCCGTTTCGAGCGAGCCGTCATCCGCATCCTTGGACATCTTGATGAAGACGGACGCGACCGCACAGGACACCGCCGTTGCGACGGCGACCGCCGCGAGGTTCGCAGCGAGCGCGGAGCTGCTCGGCGTCATGGCGATGATCGCGAAGATGGACCCCGGCGAAGACGGCGCGATGAGGCCGCCGCTGAGCAGCACAAGGGTGAAGACGCCGGACATGCCGCCCGCGATCGCGGCGATGATGAGGATCGGCTTCATGAGGATATACGGAAAATAGATTTCGTGAATACCGCCGAGGAAATGAATGATCATCGCGCCCGGCGCCGACGATTTCGCCATGCCCTTGCCGAAGAGCCAGTAAGCAATCAAAACGCCGAGGCCGGGGCCCGGATTTGCCTCAAGCAGAAAGAATACGGACTTGCCAAACTCCTGCGCCTGCTGGATGCCGAGCGGACTCAAGACGCCGTGATTGAGCGCGTTGTTGAGGAACAGGACCTTCGCCGGCTCGATGATGATGGATGCAAGAGGCAGGAGTCCCGCCGCAACGATGCCCTCGACACCGGCGCGCAGAATATCGTTCGCCGCACTGACAATAGGGCCGACGCCCGCATAGGCAATGAGTGATAAGATACCGCCGAGAATACCGAGCGAAAAGTTGTTGACGAGCATCTCAAAGCCCGCGGGGATGCTGTCGCGTACGGCTTTGTCAAATTTTTTAATTGTGATGCCGCCCAAGGGCCCCATGATCATCGCCCCGAGGAACATCGGGATTCCGGAACCCGCGATCACGCCGGACGTCGCGATCGCGCCCATGACGCCGCCGCGGTGCCCATAGATCGAAGAGCCGCCGGTAAAGCCGATGAGCAGCGGAATCAGCCATCTGCTCATGGGGCCGCTGTCCTGCGCAAGATACTCGTTCGGCAGCCAGCCCGTCGGTATGAAAAGCGCTGTGAGAAAGCCCCACGCGATAAACGCGCCGATGTTCGGCATCACCATGCCGGACAGGAAACGGCCGAATTTCTGCATGGCCTCCTGCGCCCCTCCGCCTTGTTGACTCATAAAAATCCCCCTTTATAAAGTTACGATCAGAGCCGTCCCAAAACTCTCTAGGAAGAACTCATCGAAAACATACGGCAGTACATATGCACCCCACATGCAAGGCGCGCATGATGGACTATGGATGTATTATAGCGAATCTTTCTCATTCTTACAAATGATTTATTTTTATCTCCCCGTCCGCTCTGCTATGACAACGTTTCATGATTGATTATTGATAAGTTTATCTGCTATCCTATGAATAAAGGAGTTAATCCGTGCGGAGGTGTCACGATGCCAAAGACAGTCGACTACCACCTCTCGAAAGGTTGCGATCAAAAGACAGCAGAATACTTTGCGGCCGGAAGGAAACACATTACGGCAGTTGTGCCGAATGACGACTTCACCTTGACCATCACCTTCGACAACGGCGAAAAGCGTCTGTATGACGTTCGCCCGCTGCTCGAAAAGGGAACGGTGTTTGAACCTTTTTCTGATATAAAAAACTTCCGCAGGGTTTATTTGGACAATGCGCATTGTATTGCGTGGGACATTGCCCCCGCTGTGGACAGCGAAAAGGTATGGAATAACAAGGTGGATCTGTCTCCGGGCAGCTGTTACATCGACAGTACGCCAATCACGATCTAATAGGTATCACTTACAAAATAAAAGCCGGTACATGACGAATGAAGTTCATGTGCCGGCTCTTTACATTGTTTATTCTACTACAAAATCCAGCCCCGGCACAGCGTTCAAATAGAGATCGCCGCATCGGCCCGCCATCGCTTGGTATGCACCGCGGCAGGCGATCATCGCCGCGTTGTCCGTACAGAGCCGCGGCGACGGGTAAAGATAACGTATGCCGCGGGCCGCCGCCGTCTCCCGCAGACGCTGCTCAAGCGCTGTGTTCGCAGCAACGCCGCCCGCAAGGACGAGCGTATCGCGCCCCGCGGTCCGGATGGCCTCGAACGCCTTGTGCACGAGCACCTCGACGACGGCCGACTGAAACGATGCGGCGATGTCCGCGCGGTGCAGTTCATGGCCCTTCATTCGCGCGCTGTTGATGTAGTTCAGCACGGCGGATTTCAGCCCGCTGAAGCTGAACTCGTAGTTCCCCTCCTGCGCGAGCGCACGCGGAAAATCGACGGCATGGGGATCGCCCTCTTTGGCAAGCCGGTCGATCTCGGGCCCGCCGGGATACGGCAGGCCCATCACGCGCGCGATCTTGTCGAACGCCTCGCCCGCCGCGTCGTCGCGCGTCCTGCCCATGAGCCGGAAGGTCTCGTAGTCCACGACGTCGACGAGCGCCGTATGCCCGCCCGAGACGACGAGGGACATAAAGGGCGGCGCAAGCTCTTTCGTCTCAAGAAAGTTCGCAAAGATATGGCCCTCGAGGTGATTCACGCCGATGAGCGGCACATCGAGAGAAAAGGCAAGCGCTTTCGCCGCCGATACCCCCACGAGAAGCGCGCCGACCAACCCCGGACCGTAGGTGACGGCGACTTGATCGATGTCCGGAAGGCCGGCGCCCGCGTCTTTGAGTGCCCGGTCCACGACGGGCAGGATACTCAGAATATGGTTGCGCGAGGCGATCTCCGGCACGACGCCGCCGTATTTCCGATGAATCGGAATCTGCGTCGCCGTGACGCAGGACAGGAGTTCGCGCGTGCCGCGCAGTACCGCCGCCGACGTCTCGTCACAGCTCGTCTCAATCCCGAGCGTAATTTTTTCGGACATGACCGCCCCTCTCCCCGCCCCGCCGATTGGCTTTCGGTCGTTACTCATCCTTCGGTACGAGGGCTCTCTCTTTGCTGCGGAAAATATCCACACCGTCATATGTGGGGTCAATGATAAATTTCCCCGCATGATCCATATAACCCCACAGCTTTCCGACCCGCACAGGCATCAGCCCTTCGGCAAAAGGACCGAGCTCCGCCACGCCCGGGGGCAGCGTCAACACATCCTTCCCCGCCTTGTCGATGACATGCCAGGCCGCATCCTTGCGTACGCTCGCCACGCTCTCGCCGAAGCTCACGACTTGATCGTATGTCGGCGCGATAACGACGGTGCCCGCCCTGTCTATAAAGCCCCATTTTCCGTCCATACGCACGGCAAAGAGGTCTTCACTGAGCGGATAGATCTCTTCATATTGCGCGTGGATAACGTAGGCGCCCGTCCGGTCCATGACGCCCCATTTTCTCTTCGTCATGACATAGGAGAGTCCGTTCTTATCAAACGGGCTCACATAGTCATTCTTCGTCGAAATAACTTCTTTTCCCTCACGGTCGACATAGCCGCGCTTTAAAACGTCGTTATCGATACTCGTGTAGATCTTATCGTCATAGATCTTATCCCACTTCGTACCGACAGACATGGTTGAAATTGCGTTAAAACTATAGGTTCCGACGCGGTTGTAGACCGCAGCTATCCCGTCTTTATAAGGTTCCATGCGGTCATAAGCCGACGGCCAAAGGATCGTTCCCGCCGTATCAATAAAGTACGCGAAGCGATCGTCGCTGACAATCGCCCGGCCGTCCTCCGTAAAGTCGTGATCCACATAGTAAAACCGCGGTTTGATCACCTCTGTTCCCGTTCGGTCAACGAATCCCCAGTCGGGGCGCACAATCGCGCCGTGATTCTTTTGTACGGCCGCATAGCCGTTGGAAAACTCCCGCGCTTCCGTATACGCGCAAGGAACGACCTGCGCGCCTGTCTTATCGATATAGCCGTAACGGTTCGTATCATCCTTTACGGCCGCCAAGCCTTCGGAAAAAGGCCGGGTATCTCGATAACGTAGGGGGAGGAAATTTCCCTCCAAATCGACATATGTCCATGTCTTATCCGGCCGACATACATTGGCGAATCCTTCGCGATAGGGATCCATGGCGCGCTGCTCGACGGAGACAACGATATGCCCTTCCTCGTCGTAGGCACCGTATCGGTCTTTCTCGTTACGGACGACGAACCGCCCCTCCTTGCCGTCGCTCACCCACGCGTATGCGACAGGGATCAAAGGCGTTCCGTCCG
>CAUQAR010000049.1:0-11206 GCA_963515775.1 uncultured Selenomonas sp.
TGTAATCTTTCGAGGCAGAGTTGCGCAACATAAGAATTTATCAGTGTTTCCTTAACATCGTCGGGTATGATGTGACGTCCAAAATAGATTTTCAGCGCAGCAGGTCTTAGACCGCTGCGCTGTTTTCTATGAGTGGGGAAAATCCTGTCATATATGGTTATTTTGTAAAGTAGATCGTGCGGATGCGGTCCCGAATCTCCTCCAGATTGGAGGGGAGGAGATGGATGTTATAGCCGACGAACATGGGAGAGGTGGCGAAGCGCGGCATGATTTTGACGAAGATGTCGTCGCCGTCGTTGTAGAAGAAGATGTTGTAGCTGTCGAGCCGGCGGTGAAAGCGGTTCATGAAGAAATCCACTGCGGTTTGAATGTAGTCGGCAATCGCATGGATCGCGCCCGCATCCTGTGGGATGATGTTGAGTTCCCAGAAGCCGACGCGCGGCTGGGTCGAGATGTTGAAGGTGACGCCGTCCTTTTCGTCGATCGTCATCCCCTCGAACTCGCTGCGGCGCCACATGAGATCCTGACGCAGCGCGGGGAAGCCGACGAGCTGCATGTGCGGGTGGCGTATGGTGCCGCCGGAATAGTGCCCGTGGTTCTTAAAGAAGAGGACGGTCTCGTATTTTCCGCTCGTGCGCATCCGCGCCCAATGCGCCATGCCGAACGCGATGAGCCGGCGCATATAGGCGGGGGAATAGGAGGGCATGTCCGCCCAGCAGTCCTTCCCCTCGATGAGTACGAATTGATCCGCGCCCTCGAGGACGTTGTATTTGTTTTTGAGCAGAATGATATCGCCGTCCGTCGCGATGATCCCCGTGAGCTTTTCCGGTTCGCAGAACGGGCAGGCGGCTTCGCTGTGAATGATGTTCTCCGGCTTTTGCCGCCCGATGGCCGTGTTGAAATGGGCGAGGTTGATATCCATGACAGGCACTCCAAATTGATGCAGTAATATTTTGACTCCTCTATTATATATCAAAGCGGGACTTTTCTGTAGAGGTTCAAGAAATTTTGTATGCGGCACGCGCGTCCCTTTGTGCTATAATACAGAATCATTGATGAGGATATGAGGAGTGCGTATATGAGGATCGATATTGTAACGCTGTTCCCGGAGATGTTCAAAGGCGTTTTCGGGAGCAGCATCATCGGCAGAGCGGCCGCGTCGGGGATCCTGGACATTCGCTATACGAATTTCCGCGATTATGCGACGGACAAGCACCGCCATGTGGACGATGCGCCGTTCGGCGGCGGTGCGGGCATGGTGCTCAAACCGGAGCCGATGTACGCGGCCGTACGCGCGCTGCGTGCGGAGACCGCCGCATACGAGGGGCGGCGGCGTACGATTCTCTTTGATCCTGCGGGCACGGTGTTCACACAGGAAAAGGCAAAGGAGCTTTCTGCCTATGCGCAGCTGATTCTCCTCTGCGGACATTACGAGGGATTCGACGCGCGCATCTATGATCTCGCCGATGAACTGGTCTCTGTGGGAGACTTCGTTCTGACGGGCGGGGAGATCCCCGCGATGCTCGTGGTCGACGCGACGGCGCGGATGCTGCCCGGCGTGCTCGGCGCCGATACGTCGGCGCCGACGGATTCCTTCTATGGCGGCCTGCTCGGCTATCCGCAGTATACGCGCCCGCGTTCGTTCGAGGGAAAGGAGGTGCCGGAGGTCCTGCGCTCCGGCAACCACGCGGAGATTGCGCGCTGGCGGCGGGAGCAGTCCTTGCTCACGACGCTGCGGCATCGGCCGGAACTCTTGGCGGGGGCGGCTCTTTCGGCGGCCGACCGTCAATTTTTGGCGGCGCAGGAGCGGATTCTTTCAGCGCGGGAGTGAGGAACGAAACGCCGCTGCGGATCGGAACGGAATAACAGCGGCGTTATGATTTCTTCAATTCCACCGCGTCCAGCACAGCTCCGTCCGCGGTCTCGCAGACGATATGCAGGCGGCCGGCGTCGGCTTCCATATAGAGGTAGTTGGACGGCGCGGGATTGGGCGCGGCGGCGAGGTCATACGCCTCCGCGGGAACGTCAAAGTATTCATTGCCCGCAGGTCCCGCGAGCAGATAGAGCGTGCCGCTCAGATCGGTGCGGCAAACGCGCATCTGCCGGCGGCGGTAGGCGTGGACGTGGCCTGAGATCACGAGATCGATGCCGCACGCGTCAAAAATGTCCATAAAGGCGCGGCCCGCGTCGCTGATGCCGGCGCTCGTGCCTTGCTCCGGCTGATATTCCCCGTAGGCGAGAATGTCCTTGTGCATGAGCACGATCCGCCACGGCGCGTCGGACGCCGCGGCGTCGCGCATCAGCCAATCGCGCTGCTCTTGCTTCAGGGCATCGCCGCGTGCGCCGCATTCGAGAAACTGCGTGTCGAGCACGATGCAGTGTACGGCGCCGATATCGAAGGCGTAATAATGCCCGCGGAACGATGCGCTGCCGCTGTCGGGCAGCGCAAATGTGCGCAGGTAGCGCACGGGCGGCACCGCCGTCCAGCTGAGACCGTAATACTCGTGGTTGCCGAGCACGGGCACATGGACGCGGGCGGCAAGCGGGCCGTCCGTGCCGTCCATGGCGTCGAAGAAGTTTTCCCAATGCCACGCCGATTCTCCGTTGTCCGTCAGATCGCCTACAAGGGCGGCGAACTCCGCGTGCGGATGCCGCTGCCACGCCGCGTGATAGAGCGCACGCCACACGTCGTAGCTTTCGCCGCATTGGCTGTCGGGAAAGAAGAGGGCGCGCACGGGCGCATCGCTCGATGCGGCGGGGAGCGGAATCCACGGCGCGGCATCTCCTGCAGATACGACGCGATAGGCGCCGCCCGCGCCGGGCAGGGGAATCTCCGCATGATAAATATACTGTTCCTGTTCATCCATCACGAGCGCGGTATATGCGGGGGTATAGACATGCGGGCGTTCATGGCTCCCGGTGCCGCGCACCTCGACGCGCGCGTCCGGCAGGAGATGCGGGCTGTCCCATTGGATCATGCGCGTGCGGCGCGGCGTATGGGTGACGATCTGCCGCAGATGGCGTATATTGTGCGTATGTGCCGCGGCGGAACCGGACGGAAAAAGACCGCCGAATCCCATCGTCAAAATGGTGTGTGCGGCGGTCTGAAGGAAGTGGCGGCGGGTCATTGTCCATCCTCCCGTATCGGTTCGATTTCAGCATCCTGCTGCATGATGTGTTTCTCATAGCGCCATGCGCCCGCGATGAGGACGGCGGCGCAGACGATCACCGCCACGAGACGCGTGTGGTCCTCCTGCTTCATAACGAGATCGTGGCCGATGATCGCCTCGATGCCCGTAGAGGGGAATTTTCCAACGAAGGAGGCGATCATGTAGTCGCGCAGGCGAATGGAGGAGAGCGCGCCGACCGCATTCAGCAGGGCGGACGGGACGTAGGGGATCATGCGCGCGATGAGCATGACGAAGAAGCCCTTGCGTCCGCTGTAGCGGTCGATCTTTGAAAGAAACGGACTCCTCGCGATGACGGTCTCCGCCGCGTCGCGGAAGTAAAAGCGCATGAGCAGGAACGCGACGGTGACGCCTACCGTCTCGGCCGCGCAGGAGAGGATGATACCGGGAACGATGCCGAAGAGGATCACGTTCGCCGTTGAGAAGATGATGGCCGGAGGAAAGCCGAGCGCGTTGACGAAGAGCGTGAGCAGGAATGCGAAGACGACGGCGCCGTCGCCGAACGTGCGGATGTAGTCCACGGTCGCCGCGATGTCGCCGCGTGCGAGCAGGGCGAAGAGCTCGGGCAGGAATCCGGGCGCAATGAGATGGATGATGCCAAAGAGCAGGACAATCGCGAGCGCGGCGCCGACTTTCATGACACCCATGCCCATCTTCTGATTCAAATCAATACCTCCTAGGTCGTCATCACCATGGCGAGCGCACCGAGAATGAGCGCGATGCTGAATCCGTGCATGGCGTTGGCGATGGCCGTACCGTATGTGCCCGCGCAGCGCCGCACGATTTTGCGCAGTTCAAAGATGAGGAAGGAGAGACAGAAGAAGATCAAAGAGACGTCGTTCTCCCTGTATCCGTAGACGCAGATCAGCGCGGCGAGGATGATGCCGGTCTGTTCGCCGCGCGAAAAGATGCGCTCCGGCGCTTTTGCGCGTTCGCGCGCATCGATATCCGCGCGTGTCAGCGGAATCCCCATCTCGTCCGTCTTTTCCTGGTCGCGGTCAAACCAGCGGTAATGAAATCCCATCGGTCCTCACTTTCTGCGGCGGCGTATGTGCTAATCGGCGATGCGCCGCTGCGCGGGTCTCGTTTGCGGCGGCTTCGGTATATGCGGCTGTACGCCCGGTTTTTGACCGGGCTGTTTCATATTCGGAGGGATCGGCTGCGGCGGCTGCGCGGGCCGGGCTGCCGGCGCCGGATGCGAGGGCCGCAGCGCCGCATTCTTGCGGCGTGCTTCCTCCATGCGCGCGCGTGTGCGGGCCAGCTGGCGCTCCTGATCCTCGCGCGCCCGCTGTGCGATGCGTGCGCGTTCCGCGGTGAGTTCCTCCCCGCCGTAGTAGACGCAAGCCTGCTGCACGACGTCGGGCATCTGCGCATAGAGATAGCGCCCGGGGCAGGCCGTTGCGCTGAGGTCACGATGGCCGAACACCGTTTGCTCCCATGCGGGATCGAACTGATAGACAGTGCACAGGGAGGCAATCAGATGCGCGGCAGCCGTGGTCTGCGCTTCCGTCGGGACGGCCGTTTCAAAGTTTCCCACGATATTGATGCCGACGGTATGGCGGTTTTCACCGTAGACATGTGCGCCGACGGTGCCGAGTGGACGGCCCTCCTCGATGGTCCCGTCCTTGCGGATGAGGAAGTGGTAGCCGATGCCCGACCAGCCGTTGTTCAGATGCCATTGGTGGACGGTCTCGGCCGAGACATCCGCGTTCGTGCTGCCGATGTGATGAACGACAATGCAGTTCGTAAAGTAGCGGTTCTCGAGCGGACCGAATTTCAGATGCGTCGGCCGAATGGAAACGCCCGGCAGCACCGTCGGAATATACCAGGACGCCTCTGTGACAGAGGGGAAGAAGGGAAGTGCGGCAGCGCCGATGCCGACGAGGGCCAAACGGCGCAGAAAGTCTCTACGGTTCATGATGGATCTCCCGATAGGTATAGGTCTTGTTGCTGAGGTGGAGCTCCGTGTCATGTACAGCAAAAAGGGTCGAGCGGTGTCCGACGCTGATGATGCTTGCGGCGGGGAGTTCCCGGCAGAGTATATCATAAAGCGCGCGTTCGCGCGGTTCATCGAGTGCAGAGGTCGCCTCGTCGAGGAAAATCCAGGCGGGGCGCATGAGGAGAATGCGGGCAAAGGCGAGCCGCTGCTGCTCGCCGAGCGAGAGAATACGGCTCCAGTCGTCCGCGTCGTCGAGCCGCGCGGCGAAATGTGCGAGACCGACAAGGCCTAAAACGCGCGTCGTCTCCGCATCGGTCCCCGTGGCCGTACGCGGGTAAAAGAGCGCGCGGCGCAGCGTGCCGAGCGGCAGATAGGGGCGCTGCGGCAAAAAGAGGCGGCGCGCGCCCCGGGGCAGCGCCGCCCTGCCGCCGCCGTAGGGCCAGATGCCCGCGAGGGCGCGCAGGAAAGTGCTCTTGCCCGCGCCGGAGACGCCGGTCACGAGCACGTGGCTGCCGTGCGGCACAGTGAGCGTGCAGCCGGTGAGCAGAGCCGTCCCGTCCGGCAGCATAACGGTGAGATCGTCCAGGACGAGGTCTGTATCCGCCGTCTCTGTCCGTGCGATCTCGCCCGTCACGCGGGCGGCGTCCTCCATGTGCTCCGTGAAGCCGCCGAGTCGCTGGACGACCGCTGCGAGCTGCGCGACGGAGTCGTAGGACTCGACGAAGAAGGAGAGCGCGTCCTGTACGCGGCCGAACGCCGTCAGCGTCTGCATGAGGCCGCCGAGCGCGATCTCGCCCGCGTAGTAGCGCGGGGCCGCCATGAGGAGCGGGAAGATGATGGCGAGCTGCGCGTAGCCGTTCGTATAGAAGTTGAGTAGCTTCGTCCGGCGCATGAGTTCCCAGTAATTTTTGATCACATTCGCGAACCGTTCCTTGAACCCGACCGACTCGGCGAATTCCCCGCGGTAGAACGCGATGCTCTCGCTGTTTTCGCGGACGCGCATCATGTTGAAACGGAAGTCCGCCTCGTAGCGCTGCTGATCGAAATTGAGCCGGATGAGCTTTCGTCCGACGAGGTGCGCGCACAGGGTGCCGAGCCCCGAATAGAGGAGCGAGAGCCAGAACATGTAGCCGTAGATGGTGAATTCGCTGCTGCCGATGGGGACGGTCAGCACGCCCGAGAGATTCCACAGCACGACGGCGAACGCGCCGAGGGTCGTCAGCTGGCGCAGCATGCCGATGAGGAGGGTCAGCGTCAGCGTCACGAATTGGTTGATGTCCTCGCTGATGCGCTGGTCCGGGTTGTCCGTATCGCTGTGGAGCACCTGTAGACGATAGTAAATCTGCCCGCGCATCCAACGCGTTAGATACTGCTCCGTCATCCATGTTCGCCAGTAGATCGTCAGCATCTGCCGCAGATAGATCGCGTAGACGGAGATGAAGATGTTGAGCATCGCGAGCACGGTGAACTCGCCGACCAGTGGCCAGAACGCGGCCCAGTCGTAGGCCTGTAGGGCGTCGTAAAAGACGCGGTACCAGTCGTTGATGCGGACAAGCAGATAGACGATCGCGAGATTGAGCGCGATGACCGCGGCGAGCAAACCGCGCCCGCGCCATTTTTCCGGGGAACGCCAATATCCTTTGAACAGCTGCCAAAAGGCGCGCAGCAGGGATGCCTTCAAGCAAAATCCTCCTCACATAAAAGAACGGCTATATTATAGTATTTTTTTATAGGCATCGCAAGGCATTCCTGCGTCGATGCGTATTTTTTAATGAAATCTGTTTTCATCTATGGGCATCCCGCGTGAAAACCGTCAAGGGGAGAGCAGGTCGATCTCGGGCGCTGCCGTAAGGCGTATCTCAAAAGTGCGCGGCCACGGGAAATACGCCATGATATTTTCCTTTCGGACGCGCAGGCGCAGACCGCCGCTGCTGAAAGGCACGCGGAAGGCGGGCGTCTCTTCGTACGAGCGGATGCGGCGGCCGAGGTCGCGGGCGAGCAGATCGTTTGCCCAGCGCGCGTTGCGCGCGAGGTCGAGGTCCGCAGTGTTCGTATAGCCCGCGCCGCGCAGCGCGGCGTTCACGCGGTCGATGCTCTCCTTGAGATAGCATTCGTCCTCCGCGATGCGCCCCGTGAGGAATGCGAGATTGGCATACGCTGCCGCTGATCGCTCTTCCCGCGTTCGTGCGCGCGCCGCGGCGCAGTGATAGAGCACGGCCTCCGAGAGCGCCGTGCCGACGGCGTTGCTGGCCGTATTCCACCCGGCATAAGCGGCGAGGGCATGCACGGGCACATCCTGCGCGATGAGGATGGGGAGCAGCGCCTCCTCCGCGCGGAAATGGCGGGAGAGGTCGACGAGCGCGACCTTTCTGTGCGCGGCCAGCAGCGACTGAACGGTTGCCGCGGCGGGGGCGCGCGTGCCGAGCGTATCGGCGGCGCTGTCGCCCGCAGAGATGAAGAGCGTGATGTCGGCGTCCTCGGGTGCATCCGCCTGCACACAGCCGAGGAGCGCGATCTTTTCGCGCGCCGTCACGTCGTTGGAGACCGCCATGAAGGGGAATACGGCATCCTTCATAGACGGCGCCGCATAGCGTAGCGCAACCCGCGGCATGTCGCCGCCATCTGCCAGGAGCTCGTCCGCGGCGAGGCGGGCGAGCATGGAAAGCGCGATCTCATCCGCACCGTGGACAATGGCGGCGCGGTCCGCCGGGATGTGCTTCTGCACGAGCAGCGCGGAGAGCTCCTTTTTTTTGAGATTGCCGACAGCGTACGGTTCGCCGTCGTCCTGTCCGAGGACGAGGCGTGCGAGCGTGCCCTCTTCCGTGAGTTCGATGAGCATGGCGGCGAGCGCGGCGCTCTCGTCGAAGTGCGCGAGATACGTTGCGAGGTCCTCGGGCGAGAACTCCGTGCGCAGACGCGCCATCTCGTTCGGATCGACGGGCAGTCCCTCGCCGGCACGTCCGAGCAGGCGCGCATAGGAGAGCAGAGCGCGGCGCGTCCGCCACCCCTCGATGCTGTCCTGCGCTGCGGCGCGCGGCAGAATGTAAAAGGCGTGCAGGGGGACGTCGGGGTGTGCCGCATGCAGCCCGCGTAGTTCGTCCCTGAGCGCCGCGATGTCCTCCGCCGAGATGCGCGCCTCCCGTGCGGCGATCAGTCCGCCCGAGAGCAGCTGATCGATGGAGATGACGGCGGCGGACGCCTCGCCCGCATGCTGCGCGAGCCATGCGTGTACGGCCCGCACATTCCCGGGCTGCGTATAGTAGTCCAGAGATTCTGTCGGCGGCAGGAGGATCTCCCGCCCGATGATTTTTCCGCCGCGCACGACAAAGTCCGTGCAGGGCGGGCGGGAGTCGAGCGGGACGAGGAGGATGGGGCGCGCGTCGCCGGTCGCCGCCGCGGGGGTGAGCGGGCGCGCGATCCCCGCGGGCGCCGGATGCAAAACGAAGTGAAAGAGGAGCAGGGCGCATGCGGGCAGAACGATCATGAAAAGACTTTTTTTCACCATATGCGCGGCACTCCTTTCAAATGGAATTCTTCTCTGAGGGACAGTATAACACAGACGGGATGAAAAGGCGCTCTGCGCGTGAAAATTCGCGTGGATTTTACGGCGGACCCGGAGGGTACGCCCCGCGATATGTTGACGGGCGGAGGTTTCGGCGGATGCGGGCGGGCCGCTGCGACAGGTTGAAATAGGGGCGGGAATTGTGGTAAAATAAGAAAGCCTATGATACAATACCGGGAGGAATGCGATGCGGATCATCACCGGGAGCGCGCGCGGATGCCGACTGAAGGCCCCCGCAGGAACGGGGACGCGCCCTACTGCCGACCGCACGCGCGAGGCGCTGTTCAGTATGCTCGGCAGTCGTGTCGTGGATGCCGACGTGCTCGACCTCTTTGCCGGTACGGGCGCGCTCGGGCTTGAGGCACTCTCGCGCGGCGCACGCCGCGCCGTGCTGATCGACCGCGCGACCTATGCCGTTCTCCTTGAGAACGCGCGCCGAACGAAGCTCGATGCGCGCGCGGAGCTGCGCCGCGGGGACGTCTACGGCAACATGGCCGCCCTCGCGCGTGAAGGCCGTACGTTCGGCCTCATCTTCGCCGATCCACCCTACGCGAAGGGCGATGCACTCCGCGTTCTGAAGGCGGCGGGAACGCTGCTCGCAGCCAGCGGCCTGCTCGTGCTCGAACAGGGCGCCGATGAAGCGGTGACGGCGCGCGCGGGCAGTCTTTCCCTCATGCGGGAGCGGCGCTGCGGCGCGGCACGTATTTGTTTTTACGGACAGCAGGAGGTGCAGGGATGAGACGCGCTGTTTTTGCCGGGAGTTTTGATCCCGTGACCACGGGACATATCGACATCATCGAGCGGTCGGCAGCCATGTTTGACGAACTCATTGTCTGCATTTTTCACAATGTCCAAAAAGAAGGCTGCTTCCCCGTGGACGACCGCGTTCAGTTTCTGCGGGATGCGACCGCGCACATACCGAATGTCCGCGTGGACGTCTTCTCCGGACTCTTGACGGACTATATGCAGCAGGAGAAAGCGCACGTCGTCGTGCGCGGACTGCGCTCGGTCAAGGACTTTGAGTATGAGGAGAACCACGCGGCGATGATCCGCCACCTCATGCCGGAGAGCGATACCATCTTTTTGCTGACGCGTCCCGATCTGACCTTTGTCAGCTCCTCGGGCGTTCGGGAACTCATCCGTTTCCGCGGACCGGTACAGGGGATTGTGCCGCCGTCCGTAGAGCGGGCGATTCTGAAGCTATACAAAAAACATATGAAGTGATTACGCGCCGGATGGCACAGGAAAAGGAGTTTGATTTATGGCAGTAACGGATACGCTCAAAAAGCTGGAAGATTTGGTGGCGGACGCCTCGCATTTTCCCTTTACGGATAAGGCGCTTGTCAACGACGATGAGATCGTGCACCTCATCGAAGAGCTGCGCATAGATCTTCCGAAGGAACTGAACAATGCGGCGCAGGTGATGCGTGAGAAGGATACCATCCTCGGCGACGCGAAGGAAGAGGCGAAGAACATCGTCGAGACGGCGCAGGCGCGCGCCAATCAGCTGCTCGAGGAGAGCGAGATCGTCATTCAGGCCAAGGAGCGCGCGCGGGCGATCATGCAGCAGACACAGGAGCAGGCGCGCGCGCTGATGGAGCAGACGCAGGCCAACGCCGCCCGTTTGCAGAGCGACGCGGACGCCTATGCGAATCAGGTGTTCGAGCAGCTCATCGCGCATGTCGGCAGCACGTTTAAGGGCGTGCAGCAGGCGGAAGCAGGCCTCAATCAGGCGATGAACGTTCTGCGCACGGCCAAGGCGCAGATGAACGCGCCGCAGGAGGATGCCCAGTAAGCCGAGCCGCGCCGCGGCCGGCCGTAAAAACGCTCCTTGACAATGCCGAAAAGCATCGCTATAATGTGAAAGGTCATGCGTCATGATGAAATTAGACGTTGCCGGATCGACGTTTGCGCTCGGCGAGAACCGCGCGTTTGCGTTTGCGGCGGCACCCGAATCCCTCGACATGGGGGAAGGCACGCCGCAGTTTCACGGCGACATTCACGTCGCGGGCACGGTGATGAACACGGGACAGACGTTTCGTGTGACGGGCCGCGTCACGGCGCGCAAGACGTTCGTCTGTGACCGCTGCCTGACGGAGGGCACGCGGGATATCGCGCATGATTTTTCTGAAGACTATGCGAAGACTCCAGGGGAGACGGACGAGATCAATGCGTTTGACGGCGATGTGATCGTCATCGACGCGCTCGTGCGCGATACCCTCCTTGTGGCTGAGCCGCTGCGTGAGCTGTGTAAGTCTGATTGCAAGGGGCTTTGTCCGGTCTGCGGGCAAAACCTGAACGAGGGGACATGCGGCTGCGATACGTTCGTACCGGATCCTCGACTGGCGGCTTTAGAGAGCCTGCTAAGGAACGACTAAGGAGGTGTATCCCAAGTGGCAGTACCAAAGAGAAAAACATCGAAGGCACGCCGTGACCGGCGCCGCGCAAATTGGAAGCTGGAGGCGCCGCACTATGTATCGTGCCCGCAGTGTCATGAGCCGAAGCTCCCGCATCATG
>CAUQAR010000050.1:0-11150 GCA_963515775.1 uncultured Selenomonas sp.
TGTGGTATGTCTTTTGAAATAGGGGGCGCTTTAATCAGCACTTCCCTAAAATCCTTGCGAAGAAGTTGTCAACTTTATTTATACAACATCAACCTATCACAATCTATAATTATACATCTTACAATAATCTCAAAATAGCAGTACAGCATTGCAAGTATCGCTTTCCTCTTTTCTTTTATGCTATCATACTCTTTTATAAAAGTAAATACTTACATTATCACTTCATTGAAGATTTTAAATTGATATATGTAAGAAGACGTCCCCCTTACGGGGAAACGTCCTATACATACATTAGCACTTCAGGATTTCAATCCACAAGACGCATACACGCCTTGACTTTCGCCCGTATTCCCTTACGGCACGACGGTTCATCTTTCAAAGAAAGATACCCCGAGAAATATTCTAGCACAATACTGGCGATGTTTCAATTCCGTTCTCAATGTAAAAACTCATGTCATACATAACACAAAATAGAGCAACCTCTCATCTTTGAGAAATTGCTCCATGTTCCTATATTTACTATCTCAATATTTATGCATCCAGCGCTTTTCTCATGTCGGCGATGAGGCGGATACCGCCGTCGATGTCGCCCTCGATGATGCGCTTTACGACGGCGCTGCCGACGATGACGCCATCCGCCTGCTGCGCAGCGCGCACGGCTGCATCGGGTGTCCCGATGCCAAAGCCAATGGCGAGCGGCACATCCGTATAGCGGCGCGCGGCCTTGCAGACACGGCCGATGACGGCGTAGTCGATCTCCTTGACGCCCGTGACGCCGTAGTTCGAGACGCAGTAGACGAACCCCGCCGCGTCCCTGCACGTCTCGGCCATGCGTTCTTCGGTCGTGCCGGGCGTGATGAACTCAGTCAGCGTGAAGTCATGCGCCGCGCAGACGGCGCGCATCTCTGCGGATTCTTCATGCGGAACGTCGGGGAGAATCACGCCGTCCATGCCCGCGGTGCCGAAATCCGCGACGAATTTCTCAAAGCCGTAGTGATGCACCATATTGATGTAGCCCATGCCGATGAGCGGAATGTCGGAGTGTTTCCGAATCTCCTTGACGACCTCGAGCGCCTTTTTGAGCGTCATGCCGTTCTTCAGCGCAAGGACGCTCGCCTCCTGGATGACGGGACCGTCCGCCATGGGGTCGGAGAACGGCAGGCCGAGTTCAATGACGTCCGCGCCCGCTTCTTCGGCGCGGCGCACGATGTCGACGGTTACGGCGGCGCTCGGGCAGCCTGCGGTGATGTAGATGTAGAGTCCCTTGCGCCCCTCTTTGCGGAGCCGCGCTAGTTTTTCATTCAGACGCTTACTCATACGATGTCCTCCCCCAGCTCCTTTGCGACCATCTGGACGTCCTTATCGCCGCGTCCCGAGAGACAGACGACGACGTTCTCACCCGCCTTCGTCTCCGGCATCAAGGTCTCGAGATACGCGAGCGCATGCGAACTCTCAAGCGCAGGGATGATACCCTCGATGCGCGACAGCCGTTGAAACGCCGCAAGCGCCTCGGCATCTGTCACGGAGACATAGGTCACGATGCCTTGGTCCTTAAAAAAGGAATGCTCGGGCCCAACGCCCGGATAGTCGAGCCCCGCCGAGATGCTGTACGCCTCGACGACCTGTCCGTCGTCATCCTGGAGGAGGTAGCTGTACGCCCCGTGCAGAATGCCGGGGGTGCCCGCGCCGCTGAGGGTCTTCGCGTTGTCGCCGTCCGCATCGCCGCGGCCGCCGCCCTCCACGCAGAACTTTTTCACATCCGCATCGTTACGGAAATCGTAGAATGTCCCGATGGCGTTGCTGCCGCCGCCGATGCACGCGACGAGGTAGTCGGGCTTTGCGTCAAAACGCTCCTTTGCCTGTGCGCGGATCTCCTCACCGATGACCTTCTGGAAGTCGCGTACCATCTCGGGATACGGATGCGGACCGACCGCCGAGCCGATGACGTAGTAGGTGTCCGTGATGTTCGTCGCCCAGTAGCGGATCGCCTCGCTCGTCGCGTCCTTGAGCGTGCCCGTGCCGCTCGAAACGGAAATGACCGTCGCCCCGAGGAGCCGCATACGGAACACATTGAGCCGCTGGCGCTCCACATCGAGCGCGCCCATGAAAATGTGACACTCCATGCCAAAGAGCGCCGCCACCGTCGCCGTCGCAACGCCGTGCTGCCCCGCGCCCGTCTCCGCGACGATGCGCTTCTTGCCCATACGCTTTGCGAGCAGCGCCTGCCCGAGCGCGTTGTTGATCTTGTGCGCGCCCGTGTGCAGGAGGTCTTCGCGTTTGAGGTAGATATTCGCCCTGCCGTAGTGCTTTGTCAGCCGCTCAGCGCAATAGAGATTCGTCGGGCGTCCCGCGTAGTTCGTCAGATACTTCCGAAACTCCGCGCGGAACGCCTCATCCTCACGGTATTTCAGATAGGCCGCCTCGAGCTCGTTCAGCGCGGGCATGACGATCTCCGGCACATACTGTCCGCCGTAGGCGCCGAATCTTCCCTTTTTACTCATAGATCATTGCTCCTTTGTCCCCAATGTGCTCAGTTCTTGCGCAAATGCCCCGACATCCGCGGCCCGCACGAGTCCCTCGCCGACGAGGACACCGCGGCAGCCCGCGTCGCGCACGCGTACGGCGTCCGCTGCCGTAAAAATGCCGCTCTCGCTGATGAGCGTGCGCCCCGTATCCGCATACGGCAGAAGGTCGAGTGTCGTCTGCACGCTCGTCTCGAAGGTCACGAGGTTCCGATTGTTGATGCCGATGAACTCCGCCGGCGTCTCGAGCGCCGCCGCGAGATCCGCACGGTCATGCACCTCCACGAGTGCGTCCATGCCGAGACTCCATGTGAGGAAGAGCAGTTCCTTGAGCTCTGCCGGCGTCAATATGCGCACGATGAGCAGGACGGCGTCCGCGCCGAGCGCCCGCGCCTCGTACACTTGATAGGGGTCGAT
Organism: uncultured Selenomonas sp.; assembly: GCA_963515775.1. Taxonomy (GTDB): domain Bacteria; phylum Bacillota; class Negativicutes; order Selenomonadales; family Selenomonadaceae; genus Centipeda. The sequence goes on from CAUQAR010000050.1 coordinate 2,940, forward strand.
GATGAAGTCCTTGCGCAGGAGCGGCGTATCGACGCGGGCACGTACGGCGGCAAAGTCCTCATTGCTCCCGAGAAAGTGCGGATCGGTATGCACAGAGAGCACCGCCGCGCCCGCTGCCGCGTATATTTCGGCAAGCTCCGTCACCGTGTGCGCCGTCGTCAGGCGGCCCTTCGCGGGCGACTGTAGTTTGCACTCGGCGATGAGCCCCCACCCGTGCCGGCGAAAATGCTCCGCCATGCGGAACATCCCGCATGCGATCTCCCGCCGAAGTGTCTCGAGCGGCACATCGCGCTTTGCCGCGGCGACGATCTCCCGCTTCTTCGCAACGATTTCAGCCAATATATCGCGCATGTACGCACCTCCTCTGCGCATCCTTCGATGCCGCGCCGTTTGGCGTATTCTCCTATCTTAGTGGACGCGGCTCCATTTGTCAATCATGCGTATGTCCTCCGTCGCCGCGCCGCACGGCCCGCATAAATGCCTCGATCTTTTCCGCCGACTTCTCTCCGCGCTCCTCGAGCCCGCCCGACACATCGACGCCAAAGGGATGAAAAATCTCGATCGCCACGCCGACATTCGCTGCGGTAAGGCCGCCCGCGATGAGCACGGGTTTTCTCACACGCGCGATCTCCCGCGCCGCCGCCTGCCAGCCGAACGCCGTGCCCGTACCGCCCGCCGCCCCCGGCGCGTAGCTGTCGACGAGGATGATCTCGGCGGGATAATCGTTCGCCGCATCCGCATCGAAGTCGTCTCCGTACCGATACGCCTTGATCACAGGGCGGTTGGCCCGCCGCGCATCCGCCGCCGTCTCATGCCCGTGCAGCTGTATGTAGTCCAGCCCGCAGCGCGCGGCGATCTCATTCACCGCGTCCATGGGCACATCGACGAACACGCCGACCTTGCGCACGCCGTCCACCGCTGCGCATATGTCCCGCGCATCCGTCGGCGCGACATAGCGCCCGCTCCCCGCGGCGAAGATGAATCCGATATAGTCCGCGCCCGCATCCCGCGCCGCACGCGCCGCCGCGACAGACTTCATGCCGCACATCTTGACTTTCATTACGACGGCCTCCTCTCGGCACTATCTTAGAGGCGTCCGCCGCATTTGTCAATCAGAGCCGCAGCGTGCCCCCATACGAATAAAGAGGCCCGCATCCCAAGCGGAATGCAGCGCCTCTTGCAAGAGCAGTTCGTTGGAGAAATTATTTTTTCATCGGCATATCGCGCATCGGCGGGAAATCAGGCCGATCCGACTTCAGCAGATTTTTGTCAACCCCGCATTCGTCGGCGACGGCTTCCCAGCTCTTGTTGTCCTGCTTGCTGTCGAGTACGGACTGGACGTCCTTATGCGCGGCCTTCGCGATGACGCCTGCCATCTCGATATCGTGCGGCTCGTAGCCCTTCTGCAGGAGGGCGCGCGCCGTGTTTTCATCCACATCGCCGCGCATGCTGATATGCAGCACCGCCATATCCATGAGTCCTGCTTGGAGCTGTTGATCCGTGATGCCGAGGGTGTCCACGATCTGCGGCCAGTCCTTCCCCTTCTCCTTCATCTGCATGACGCTCTGGAAGGGTTTGCCGGAGAGCTTTGCGAGCATCGCGGCCTGTCCGATGTCGAAGAGATCGGTCTTCTTCGCGATCTCCTGCTTGACCTCGGCTTCACTGACGCCGAAGACCTCCGACACATATTTTGCCTGTTCGTCCGCAGACATTTGGACCTGGGGATGTTTGTCCATTTTCATCTCGGTCTGCTGCGGCGGCATCCCATGCCCCGCCTCTTCGCTGCTGTGTGCGTATGCGAGCGAGCCGAGGCTGCCGCTGACAATAAGGACGCCGAGCGTCATACCGATCAAGTTCTTTCTTACAGTTCTCTTCATCATAAACCACACCTTTCCGCGGAAACTCCCGCGCCGGGCAGAAGATTTCCGGCACTGCTGATACGCTGTTTAGTATAGAAACCCGTCGTTAAGGGCAGTTGAACGCCGCATTAAACTTTAATTGGCCGTCTGCCCTGCGGTACTGCCCGCCATATCGTCCGCGAGTGCGTCCATCGCCCGCTCACGCGAGATGATACCGTGCGCGTTCCAGATCATCGAATCCACTTCGAACATGTGTCCGGCACGCACGGCAGGCACGCTCTGCCACAGCGGATCACGCTGCATCGCCGCATAGCGTTTCTTGGCGATGGCGCTGCTCTGCCTGCTGCTCGGCCCGAATCCCGCGCTGATGAGCAAATAGTCCGTTTGCAGCTCGGGCAGCAGCTCGAGCGAGATCGCGTTGTTCTGCTCGTTGCCGTCAATATCCATGACCATCTGCGGCGGCCGCAGATTGAGCAGCTCGTACATGAAACGGTTGATGTCGTTCGTCGCATACGGATAGAGCCGCACTTCCTTGTTCATGATCCGCAGGAGCGCCACCGTCGCATCGCCGATGCTGCCCTTGATGCGGATGCGGTCGCGCTTTGCCGTATCGTAAAATTGGCGCAGGCGCGCCTCTCCGTCCGCAGGGCGGTCGAGGACAAGCGAGAGCGCGAGCAGCGCCCGCTCGTAGTCCCGGAGATCGAATGCCGCGACGGGGGCGATCTTCGAGAGGTCGTCATAGACGCCCTTCCCGAAGCTGTCGCGCATCACGATGAGGTCCGGCTGCGCCGCCTGCACCTGCTCAAGGTTGATCGTCTTGTTCTCGTCATTGATGCTGATGCGCATAACGCCGCGCGCCGCAAGCGCCTCATGCAGATAGTACGCGGGGAAATCGTAGGCGGCGACCATCGGTGCGTCGAGCGCGAGCATGGGATCCTCCATGCGGATGCAGACGATGCGCAGCGGCGCATCCGGCAGGACGGTCTCGCCGAATTTATGCTTCAGAATGCGCTTCCCGTCCTCCGTACGATAGAGTTTTTCCGCCGCCCTGCGCTTATCGGCAAGCCGCACGGTGAATTCTGCGTCAATCGCATCCGGCGTATCCGCACGCAGCACGGTGGGATCGAAACGGCGCAGTTTTTTCACCGTTTCCTGCGCCTTCTCGGATTTTTCCCCGCGAATATCGGGCTGCCCGCAGCCCGCAGCCCCGATGAGAAGCGCAAGGCACAGCCCTGCCGCGAGAAGTTTTTGTGCGCCCCTCATGCCCCGCGCTCCTCTGCATCGAGGAAATAGGGAATGCACATCGGCCGCCCGCCGCGCGGGTCGCGCATGATCTCCGCGTCGATGCCGAACACATCGCGCAGCATGTCCCGATGAAACACCTCCGCCGGGCTGCCGCAGTAAAGCAGCGTGCCGCTGCGCATACCGACGAGGCAGTCGGCATAGCGCGCCGCTTGGTTGAGCTCGTGCAGGACCATGACGACGGTCTTACCGTACGCCTCGTTCAGATGCTTGACGAGGCGCAGCACCTCCATCTGATGCGCCACATCGAGAAAGCTCGTCGGCTCGTCGAGGAAGAGGATCTCGGTATCCTGCGCGATCGCCATCGCGATCCATGCGCGCTGCCGCTGGCCGCCCGACATCGCGCCGATGGGGCGCTGCGCAAACGCCGTCATATCCGTCTCCGCGAGCGCCCAGTCGATCATCTCCTGATCCTTTGCCGTCGTTCGCGAGAAAAAGGAGGATTTGTGCGGCGCGCGCCCATACGAAACGAGTTCGCGCACGGTCAGTCCGTCGGGGGCCGTCGGATTCTGCGGCAGGATTGCGATCGTCTTCGCCAGTTCCCGCGGGTTCGCCGTGTGAACGTCCGCACCGTCCAGAAGCACGCGTCCGCCGAGCGGCGCCTGTATGCGGCAAATGGTCTTGAGCAGCGTGGATTTACCGCAGCCGTTCGCGCCAATGAGCGCCGTGATCTTCCCCTCGGGAATCTCGAGCGAGAGATCCTCGATGATGACGGCGGAATCGTAGCCCGCCTTTAGATGTTCTATCGTGAGTTTCATATATTTTCACCTCCGTGCTCAGCCCTTCGCACGCGCCAATACAAACAGGAAATACGGCGCGCCGATCAGCGCCACCACGATGCCGAGCAGCATCTCGTCCGGCGCGATCACGACGCGCGCCGCCCAGTCCGCCGACACCACGAGCAGCGCACCGACGAGCGCCGTCATTGGAATGCTGCGCGCGTGCTGCACCCCGACGAGCCGCCGTGCGATATGCGGACAGAGCAGCCCCACAAAGCCGATGCTCCCGCCGATCGCCACACACGATGCCGCGAGCGCTACCGCCGCCATCAGATAGACGAAGCGCGCGCGGTTCAGCGGCACGCCGAGACCGATTGCCGTCTCGTCCGAGAGCGCGAGCACATCGAGATCCGTACGCCGCACATAGAAGAAGAGCGTCAGGAAGAGGACGATCGGTAGGAGCAGCGCCGCATGGTGCCAGGTGCTGCCGAAGATGCTCCCGATGATCCATGTGTTGACCTGACTGAACTTCTCCGGATTTAGGCGTACAATCAGCATCATCTCGACCGCGTGGATGCCCGCCGTCAGCGAGATGCCCATGAGAACGAGCCGGTAGGTCGCGAGCGTCTTCCCCTTTTCATAGCTCATACGGTAGATAAAGAGCGCCGCACCCGCCGCACCGGCAGTCGCTACAAACGGCTGCACCCAAAGAGACGAGGTCCCCGTCGTATCTGAAAAGTAAACCAAGAGGAGAATCGCAAAGCCCGCGCCCGCGTTCACACCGAGAAGGCCGGGACTCGCAAGCTCGTTGCGCGAGATCGTCTGGAACACCGCGCCCGCAACCGCAAGCCCCGCGCCGATGATAACGGCGAGCACCGACCGCACCATGCGGAAGTCGAACACCGTCAGATTCTCCCCCGGCGTCCCGCCGCCGACGAGGATGCGCGCGATGTCACCGTAGCCGAGCTCCGTGAAGCCCGTCCCGAGATGCACGACGAACATCACGGCGAGAAGCGCGGTAAAGCATATGCTGTAAAGATAAAACCGCTTTTGCAGAACGCTCATCGGATCCCCCTCTTTCTGCGAATCAAATAGAGGAAGAACGGCACGCCGATCAGCGCCGTCACCGCGCCGAGCGGCGTCTCGAACGGCGGATGAATCGTCCGCGCCGCAATGTCCGCGAGCGTGACGAGCAGCGCCCCGAGGAGGGCCGACACGGGGATCACCTTGCGATAGTCGATGCCGACGATCCTGCGCGCGATATGCGGCGTCACGAGGCCGACGAAACCGACGGGGCCCGCCACCGCGACCGCAGAGCCCGCGAGCAAGAGCACCGTCACGCCCGCGGTGAGGCGGATGCGTCCGATCTTGCTCCCGAGCCCAATGGCGACCTCCTCGCCGAACGAGAGCAGGGTCACCGAGCGCGCAATGCTCATCGCAAGCGCGAGCCCCGCGAGCGTCCACGGCAGCAGAAAGAGCGCCTGCTCCATGCGTACGCCGCTGATGCCGCCCGCCGTCCAGTACGAGAGATCCTGTGCCACCTCGAAATACACAGTCATCGCCTGCGTCACCGCGCCGAACACCGCGCCGATCGCCGTCCCTGCGAGCGCGAGGAACACGGGGCCGCGCCCCGCCCCCTTTGCGCGCGCGAGGACAAAGATCGCAAGCGTCGCCACCCCCGCCCCCGCAATCGAAAAGAGGAGCGATATGCTGAGCCCACCCTGCGGGAAGAGGATCATAAAGACGGCCAGCCCGAAGCCCGAACCGGCATTGATGCCGAGGATCGACGGACTCGCCATCGGGTTGTTCGTCACGCCCTGCATCAACGCACCCGCCACCGCAAAGCTCGCGCCGCAGAGAAGCGCCGCGATCAGGCGCGGCAGACGCAGCGTCCGGACGATCATCTCTTGCACACTTCCCGCATCGTATGCCGTAAACGACTCCATAATCGTCGAGAGTGACACATCCTGCGCACCGACATAGAGCGAGGCGAGACTCGCCGCAAAGAGCGCTGCGCAGAGCAGAAGCGAGAGCGCCGCCGCGGGCGATGCCGCCCCGCGCGCGGCAGTATTGCCTTCCATAGTACCCCCTAACTGCCGAAAAAATCGGCGCACGCCATCGCAGCGCGCGCCGGTAGAACCTGCATGTGTTTTTTTAAAAGTCCGCCGTCATGGAGAGCATGAACGTGCGCGGCGCGCCGAGGTACACCGCATTGCGGTCGAGCACATGCCAGTAGTTCCGATTGAACACATTATAGACATCTGCGCGGACGGTCACAGGCGTATTGCCTGCCTTGAACCGATAGCGCGCGCCCACATCGAACCGCGCCCACGGCGAGACCTTGAGCGTATTCGCCGCGTTGGCATACGTCGAAGAGTTATACGTCATGCGTGCGGAAAGGGTCAGTCCATCCAAGCCGTGAATGTCCTGCTCGAGTCCGAGCACCGCCGTCATGCGCGGGCTGCCGTCTTGAATCTTGCCGTCATTCTTGCCGCCCGTCGTCTTCTCATAGCGTGCGTTCAGCCATGTGATACCGCCCGTGAGACGCGTCCCTGGCTTCGGCTCGCCGAAGAACGTCCACTCGAGCCCCCGGTTGCGTATCTCGCCATCTGCCGAGTCGATGTTGGTGATGGGATCGTTCACGATCGCCGCATTCGTAATGGAGAACGCGCTCAGCGTCGTCGCGATCTTTCCGAAATCGAACTTCGCGCCGACCTCATATTGCTTGGCGACAAACGGCTTCATCTTCTCCCCCGAATTCGCGGCAGAGCTGCCCGCCTCGTCACCGTCCTTGAGGCCCTGAATGTAGTTCGCATAGAGCGATACCCTGTCGTTCAGCTTGTGTACGAGCGCAAAGGCAGGCGAGAATTTCGTCTCGTCATAATGCGAGCGCTTCGCTTTGCCGCTGCCGTTCAAATAAGTGTCCACAATGATCTGCTGGAGCCGTCCGCCGACGATGAATGTCCATCGCCCGTCCTTCGTCGTCATCACATCGGAGAGCGCGACGCTGCGCAGCGTCTCCGCATCGTTCAGCGGCAGGCGTTTCGTCAAGGGGCCGAGATAGCTCCCGAGATCCTTCCACTGCGGCGCATAGAGATTTGTCAAATAATAGCTGCCCGCCAATTTTTTCGGAGCATTCGTCGGATGCGTCTTGCTCTTAAACTTTTCTTGATACATATAGCGGTCGTAGTGCATCAGACTTGCCGCGAGCGTCATTTCATGCTTTACGATGCCCGTCTCAAATTTGCCCTTCAGACCGATCTCCGCACTCTTTGCCTTGTTGATCTGATTGTTGTACTGATGCGTCACATAGGAATTGTTCCCGGGATTCAGATTCATGAGGAAGAACTGGCTGCTGAGCGTATCCTGATGCGTGATGCGCATACCGAACGCCGCGTAGCCCGTGAGATTCTTGTCGATGTCATATTCGCTGCGCAGGACGCCGAATTTCTCGATGACCTTGCGGAACGTGCCGGGCGCACCGAAATTCGAGTTGATGTCCACGCGCGGGAATCCCGTGAAATTCTTCACGCTGTTCCCGTCGATTTGCAGTCGATACTGCGCGTTCTCCACGCGGTTGCTGATGATCCCGGCGTCAAACGTCGTGCGGCTGCGGTCGGTATTGTAGTCGAGTCCGATGAAGCCCGTATGCGTCTTGACGCGTTCGCGGTCATACTGGCCCTCACCGTTGTTGTTGAGGATATTGAGACGCACACCGAGTTTCCCGTCATGCGAGCGGCGGCTGATGTCGAGATGCTGCGTGAACTGCCCCTGATTGCCGTAGGAGAGCGTCACGCTCGCCTTGTTGCCCTCGGCGCGCTTCGTGATGAAATTGACCGTGCCGCCGATTGATCCATTCGGCGCCATGCCGCTCAGCAGCGCGCCGACGCCCTTTAAGACCTCCACGCGGTCCACATACTCGATGCCGCCGTAGAACCGCGGCGCCACGCCGTAGAGTCCGTTGAGCTGCGTGTCCTGCTGCTGCGCCTTGAACCCGCGGAGCATCCACGCCTGCGATACCGACGAGAGCGTCAGATCGGAGACCGACGGATCGTTGCTGATGACATCGACAACGGAGCTTGCCTGTTGGTTCTCGATCATCTGATTGTTGAACGTCGTCACGTTGAACGGCACGTCCATGAAGTCGCGCTCACCGAGCACGCCGAGGTGACTCGCGCGCGCGATATTCCCGCCCGCATAGACGGCGGGCGTCTCCGCCTGCACCGGCGCCGGTGCGGGACGCTTCCCGACGACCTCGACGGTCTCCATATCGTAGGTTTCCGGCTCGCTGCTCTCCGCCGCCAGCGCCGTCATTGGAAGAAGTGTGACGG
>CAUQAR010000051.1:0-11048 GCA_963515775.1 uncultured Selenomonas sp.
TCTCGACCATGCGTGCGCCGCGGTCGAGCTGCGCCTTCGTCGCCTTGTCGAGATCGGAGCCGAACTGCGCGAATGCCGCGAGCTCGCGGTACTGCGCCAGATCGAGACGCATCGTACCGGCGACCTGCTTCATCGCCTTGATCTGCGCGGAGCCGCCGACACGGGAGACCGAAAGACCGACGTTGATCGCCGGGCGGATGCCGGAGTAGAACGCGTCCGTATCGAGCATGATCTGACCGTCTGTGATCGAGATGACGTTCGTCGGGATGTAGGCCGAAAGGTCGCCCGCGAGCGTTTCGATGACCGGCAGCGCCGTGATGGAGCCTGCGCCGAGTGCGTCGGAGAGTTTCGCCGCGCGCTCAAGGAGGCGGGAGTGTAAGTAGAAGACGTCGCCCGGGTATGCTTCGCGTCCGGGCGGACGGCGCAGCAGCAGCGACATCGCGCGATAGGCCGCCGCGTGTTTCGAGAGATCGTCATAGACGCAGAGGGCGTGGCCGCCTTTATACATAAAGTACTCTGCCATCGCAACGCCCGCATACGGTGCGAGGTACTGGAGCGGCGCGCTGTCGGCCGCCGTCGCCGCGACAACGATCGTATAGGCCATGGCACCGCCGTCCTCGAGCGTCTTCACGACACGCGCGACCGTCGAGGCCTTCTGACCGATGGCGACATAGACGCAGATACAGTTCTGCCCCTTCTGGTTCAGAATCGTATCGACGGCGATCGCCGTCTTGCCCGTGCCGCGGTCGCCGATGATCAGCTCGCGCTGGCCGCGGCCGATCGGCACGAGGCCGTCGATCGCCTTGAGGCCCGTCTGGAGCGGCTCATGGACGCTCTTGCGGTCCGCGATGCCGGGTGCCGGGGACTCGACCGGACGGAACTCCTTCGTGTCGATGGGGCCCTTGCCGTCGATGGGGCGGCCGAGCGCGTCCACGACGCGTCCGATCATCGCCTCGCCGACCGGCACCTGCATGATGCGGCCCGTGCGCTTGACGGTGTCGCCTTCCTTGATGAGGGCCTCGCCGCCGAGAAGCACGGCGCCGACGCTCTCCTGCTCGAGGTTCAGGACGAGCCCGTACACCTCGTTACCAAAGTCGAGCAGCTCGCCCGCCATCGCCTTATCCAGGCCGTAGATGTGGGCGATGCCGTCACCGACCTCAAGAACCGTCCCGACGTCGTTGACATTCAGATCGACGTCGTAGTTCTTGATTCGTTCCTTGATTATGGAAGTAATTTCTTCCGGATTCATTTTCATATTTCGCTGTCACCCCGCTAGTTCGCCATTAACTCTGCCGTCATTGCTGCGAGACGTCCCTTGATGCTGCCGTCGATGCGGCGGTCGCCGATGCGCACCACCACGCCGCCGATGAGCGAGGGGTCGCGGTGCCGGCGCAGGGATACCTGCTTTCCCGTAACGCGTTCCAGCTTTGTACGCAGCTCCGCGAGCTGCTCTTCCCCGAGTTCGTCCACCGACGTGACATCCGCCACGGCGATGCCGCGTTTCTCGTTCGAGAGCTGGGTGAAGATGGCGCTGATGGCGTCAAAAACGTGCATGCGCCTCTTGTCTACGAGCAGCAGAAGGAAATTCAGCATATGCTCCTCAATGCCGCCCTCAAAGATCTCCTTGAGAAGCGACTTCTTATCCTCAGGCCGGAAGTTCGGATTGCTGAGATACGACTTCAGCTCCGAGCAGTCCGCGTAGAGGTGCTGTACCTTCGCAAGGTCGTCGCCGAACTCCTGCAGCTTGTTCTCCTCGCAGGCCAGTTCAAAGATCGCGCGGGCGTATTTGCGTGCAAGCTCCATGTTCAGCATGTCGCATCACCAATCTTATCCGCGTCCAGTTTCGCGATGAACTCGCCGATGATGGCGTCGTTGTCGGATTTCTCCAGATTCTTCTGTACGATCTTGCCTGCCGCTGCAAGCGCCAGTGTGACGACTTCACCCTTGAGCTGCTCGACAGCGTGGGCGCGCTCGCGCTCCATCTGCTGCTCGGCCGCCTTCTTCATCTGCTCGATCTCGCGCTTCGTCTCCTGAATGCTCGCCTCGCGCTCCTCGCTCGCACGCTTTTCGGCGAGATCGACGATCTCCTGTGCCTTCGTGCGCGCGTCCGCGAGCTGCTGCTTGTACTCCTTCAGCGTCTGCTCGGCTGCCGCCGCATCGGCGTCCGCCTTATCGATGCTCGCGGAGATCCTGTCCTCGCGTTCCTTGAGAATCCTCAGCACAGGCTTGTACGCCACCACACGCAGAAGAATGACGAGGATGAGGAAGTTCAGTATCTGGGCAAAAAAAGTCGAATTAAGCTCTATCAATTACGATGCCCCCTTTGCACATCATTCCTCCCGGGACTTACTTCATGAGCGGGTTGGCATAGAGCATGATGAGGGCGACAACCGTAGCGATGATCGCCATCGCCTCGATCAGGCCGACGGAGATGAGCGTATTCGTGAAGAGAACGCCCTTCGCCTCAGGCTGACGCGTGATGCCCTCGATGAACTTGCTCGTGACGAGACCGTCGCCGATGCCCGCGCCAATCGCGGCCAGACCCATCGTAATGCCCGCACCGATCAGAGCTGCTGCTACCATGATTGCGTTTTCCATTGAGAAAATCCTCCTTAAATTTTGAACCTAAAATTTTTCATCGATCAAACCGGATGCACATGACGCGTTAGTGCTCGTCCTCTTTGACCGCATTGGCCAGATATGCCATCGACAGCATCGTGAAGATGACCGCCTGCACACCGCCGATGAAGATGCTAAATGCCAGCCACAGAACCGAGGGCACCGGCATCCAGATCGGCATGAGCTTGAGCAGGACGATGATGAGAATCTCGCCCGCCAGGATATTGCCGAATAGTCGAAATGCCAGCGTGATCGGCTTTGCAACCTCTTCGATCGCGTTGATGATCACAAACACCGGGGTCGGCTGAAAGAAGTGGGCGATGTAATGCCCGCCTTTCATATAAACGCCCAGCACATGTACCATGCAGATGACCAAAAGGGCTAAGCCCAGCGTGGTGTTCAAGTCGTTCGTCGGGGATGCCATCGTGGGAACGAGTCCTACCCAGTTCGAGACGAGCAGGAACAGAAAGAGCGCGACAATGAACGGGGACAGGAACCGGCCGCGTTTCCCGAGCATCGTCTCACTCTGCTCGCCGAGCGCCGTCACGATCATCTCGACCACATTCTGCCAGCCGCTCGGGACGAGCTTTAGATTGCGCGTCGCGAGGAAGGCAATGACGAGAACGATCGCCATGGTGATCCACGTCATCTCGAGCGTTTCCCAGTTGAAGGTGAGCCCTGCGAACTGCACTACTTCGCGAACACCGATTTCATGCATAACCTCTACCTCCTTACTGCGGTGCGCGGCAAACCCGCGACCGCCTCATTTTGTACTGCCCTGCGCCGCAATGAGATGCAGCAGGAAGAGCGCATACAGCAGGAGAAAGCCTCCCGCCGCCGTCCAAAAGACAGGTGCGCCGATGTGCGCGGCAACGCCGAGGACTGCAAACAGCACGAAAAGCCGTAAAAAAAGTCCCCAGAGCATCTCCCGCTTTGCACGCGCAGGCGTAAATCCCGCGCTGCGCCACACCCGATGCGCCATCCCCCAAAGGACCACTGCGCCCGCCGCATAACCGACAAACAGAGCGCCGAGGAGTTCTATTCTACCGCAGACCGCAAGGGCCGCGGCAATGGGCGCCGTCATGACGGCAAGCGTACGCGCGAAGCGTCGAACAACGGGCAGCAATACGTCTCTCATATCCCTCCTCCGACAGCGCCAAAGCGCACAAAAAAGCCGCGGCACGAGCTGTGCCGAGGGGTGCATAGGCACCGCCAAAATAACGATTCGTACCTTATGAACATTCGACGAAGAAAATGAAACTCCTTCCACAAATGTATACAATCGTGGAAAACGTTACCATGATAACTTTTCATCAGGATCATAAGGCGTGGCTATGCTCGCCGCAGCGCGCAATTCATAACCCTTATGGTCCATTATAGGGGGTTCCGGCACTTTCTGCAACTACATTTTAATTATTTCATTCAATTTAAATATTGTGCCGCCCGGACCCATTTGCTACAATAGGCGCAGCCATGCGGATGTGCGGTGAAATTTTGCTGCGCAGAGAAAAAGGAGGCAGCGGCATGACCATCGAAGGTGCCGTCATCATCGAAAAGGGCGTGACATTCGCCGTCATCCACGTCGATGCGAGCGTCACCACCTACACCGTCAAATCCACACAGACGCGGCGCGCCCTCATGCGGTTCTTCCCCGGCATGCCGATCATCCTCATGAGCCTGACGCCCGCGGGCGTGCCGCGCTACTACGGCCGCAAGGACATCGTCGACTTCCTCAGCAGTGTACGACTCGATCAGATTCCGTGGAAGAAGTATCATATTGTGTAAGTGCAGCATCATACGTGTGCAGAAAAGCAGGCGGCCGGTTTCGACTGCCTGCTTTTATATATCCGGGCGTTCATCTTCCATCGATAGCGCCAAGATCAACATGTCTTCAAATTTCTCTTCGAATTCTGCGGCGTTTCGCACGCGGCGCCTGCGTATGCCGCCGTGCGTATCGGCGGCCGCTTGTCCGTCGAGATGCGGCTTCCACAGGAGCAGAATGCCCGCGCGATAGGCGCGTCCGCTGTGGTGAATGACATAGGCCCCTTTATTGAGGACCAGCGACGCGAGCCCGAAGTCCTGTGTCACGACGATGTCCCCGGGGCGGCAGAGATTCGTGAGCGCGATGTCGACGGCATCCTTGCCCGCGTCTACGCGCCGCACGCGGCAGTAGTCCGAGCGCAGGACGTGATGCGTGTCGCAGAGCATCGTAACGGGGACCATGTACTTGCGCGCCATATCCTCGATCTGCGCACGCACCGGACACGCGTCCGCATCGACCAGTATCTGCATCCGCCGCTCCTTTCTCCTACAAGCTCTTCTCTCTTTCATTCTTGTATTATAACAGAAAATCCCGCAGGTACGGCAGATATTTTTAATCTGCGATAGCGTCCGACCGTAAAGCAATCGCCATCTTTCGATTGTGTTTTCTTTACGTTTTATATATAATGCTGATAGAGGAGGGAGTATCATGGCACAGGCAATGGTAAATTTTCGCATGGACGCGGAATTGAAGAAAACGATGGAGGCAACCTGCAAGGAGATGGGTCTGACGCTGACATCCGCGTTTACGATGTTCGCGGCAAAGGTCGCGCGCGAGCGGCGGATACCGTTTGACGTTACACTTGATACGGCACACGAAAAAGACCTCGTCCCTGCCTGCGGACTGCTCGCCGACTATGCAAATCCCGCACTGATGGCACAAGAAGAGGGTGCATTTGAAAGAGCGGTCGTCGAGCACTACAAGCAAACGGAAGGAAGCGGCGCCGCCATAGAAAAACCGGCAGCGATGCGTTATGCCTAAGCTCATAGACGCCAATGTGATTCTGCGCTGTCTTCTGAGAGATCATCCCGCTATGACAGCCGAAGCAAATCGTGTGATCGCATCCGGCGCTTTCACTACGGCCGAGGTGCTTGCCGAGACCGTCTACGTGCTCCATAGTGTCTATCAAGTGGATCGCCCTCATATAGCGGCGAGCATCATTGAACTGTTAAGGCAGGTCGAAACAGATCATTCCGATGTATACTGCATGGCGCTCAACATCTTCGCACAAAGAAAACTGGATTTTGTCGATTGCATCTTGATTGCACGACACAAAATACTGAATGACGATGTATTTAGCTTTGATAAGAAACTGAATAACAGTTTGTAGGGTTCTTACGATATGACCCCCTTGACACTGAACCGCGCTCCAATGCTATAATGCAGCCAGTATTGGAATCGGGCGTGCGGACGCGGCAGCGTCCGCACAATGGAAAAGGGGGATTTTCTTTGTATTTGGAAAAAATCACGTCGCCCGCGGACATCAAGGGCTTTGACGCCGCGCAGCGCAGGGCGCTCGCGCAGGAGATGCGCGACGCGATGCTAAAGCGCGCGAGCATTCACGGCGGGCATTTCGGTCCGGACTTCGGCGCGGTCGAGGCGATCATCGCGCTGCATACGGTGTTTGATTCGCCGACCGACAAGATCGTCTACGACGTCTCGCATCAATCCTATCCACACAAGATGCTGACGGGACGCGTGGAGGCGTATATCAACGAGGCGCAGTACGACGAGGTGTCGGGCTATACGAATCCCGAGGAGAGTCCGCACGACTTCTTCAACGTCGGACACACGTCGACCTCGATCAGCCTCGCGACGGGACTCGCGAAGGCGCGCGATCTCGCGGGGCGGAAGGAAAACATCATCGCCTTCATCGGCGACGGCTCGATGTCGGGCGGCGAAGCCCTCGAGGGACTGAACACAGCGGGCGCGATGACGACGGGTCTCATCATCGTCTTTAATGACAACGATCAATCCATCGCGGAGAACCACGGCGGCATGTACCGCGCGTTCAAGGAACTGCGCGAGACGAGCGGCACATCGCCGCACAATCTGTTCCGCGCGATGGGCCTTGACTACCGCTATGTGGCGGACGGCAACGACGCGGAAGCACTCATCGCGGCGTTCTCCGCGGTGAAGGACACGGCAAGGCCCGTCGTCGTCCACATCAGGACGCAAAAGGGCAAGGGTTACAAATTCGCCGAGGAGAACCGCGAGGCGTGGCACTACTGCGGTCCGTTCGACATCGAGACGGGCGAGGCAAAGCACGCAGGGAGCGATCCCTATGCAAAGGCAAGTGTGGCGTTCGTCCTTGAGACTGCAAAGTCCAATCCGAACTTTGTCTTTATCGCGGCGGGTACGATGGGCGGCATCGG
Organism: uncultured Selenomonas sp.; assembly: GCA_963515775.1. Lineage (GTDB taxonomy): Bacteria > Bacillota > Negativicutes > Selenomonadales > Selenomonadaceae > Centipeda. The sequence goes on from CAUQAR010000051.1 coordinate 6,817, forward strand.
TCTCTCCCCGTCAAAACGCGCACAGCTCGGCGCGCAGTACGTCGATGTGGGCATCGCAGAAGAACAGGCGGTCGCGATGGCATCGGGGCTCGCGAAGGGCGGCGCACGGCCGATCTTCGGCACCTACAGCACGTTCTTCCAACGCGTCTACGATCAGATGGCACAGGACGTCGCGGTGAACAATAATCCCGCCGTCTTCCTCTCGGTCGGCGCGTCCATGTACTACATGAACGACGTGACACATCTCGGGTTCTTCGACATTCCGATCTTCTCGAATATCCCGAACCTCGTCTTCCTCGCACCCGCGAGTCTCGCCGAGTACAAGGCCGTGCTTGCGTGGTCGGTCGCGCAGACGGCGCATCCCGTGATGATCCGCATGACCGTCGGCGGCTACGAGGAGAGTCCGTACGCGGTGCGCACGGACTACGGAGATCTCAATAAATATCAGGTCGTCACCGAGGGCGCGGACGTCGCGATCATCGGTGCGGGGAATTTCGCTGCGCTTGCGAGTGAGACTGCGGCAGAGCTCGCGAAGGAAGGGGTTCACGCGACGGTCATCAATCCGATCTTCCTCTCGGGCCTCGACACGGCGCTCCTCGATGCGCTCAAAGAGAAGCACCGTCTCGTGCTCACGCTCGAAGACGGCGTCATCGAGGGCGGCTTCGGTCAGAAGATCGCCTCGTACTACGGCACGGATGCGGGGCTCCGCGTCAAGAACTACGGTCTCGGCAAGGCGTTCCACGACCGCTACGACGCCGCAGAGCTTGCGCGTGCGTATCACCTCACCGCCGAGCAGATCGCGGCAGATACGCTGATTCTGCTGAAGAAATAACGACCATATCTCATAGGAAAAACACCGCAGCCGATGTTGCTGCGGCGTTTTTCTATGTATTACGTTACGCTGAGCGTTCTGCAAGCGGATCTTTCAGCGAATCGAGTAGCGCCGGTACCTGCGTGCTCTCTTCTTTACGGTGCATTGTTATTCCCCCTTCGCCGGCAAAGATACGACATTGAGAACGAAGTACCAAATAAAATTTTAGCGAGACGGCTTCTTAAAAAAATGCTATAATATAGGAAATTTACGAACAAATGAAGCCAAAGGAGAGTTTCGCCTTGTACCTAGAACGCATTGCCGCACCCGCCGATATCAAAGGATATACTGCGGAGGAGCGCCGCGCGCTTGCGCAAGATATGCGCGACGCGCTCATCCGGCGCACGAGCATGTACGGCGGCCATATCGGCCCGAATCTCGGCATCATTGAGGCAACGATCGCACTCCACACGGTCTTTGACTCGCCGCGCGACAAGATCGTATTCGACGTGTCGCACCAGTGCTACCCGCACAAGATGCTCACCGGGCGCGCGGACGCCTATTTGCATGCGGATGCATACGACGATGTCTCGGGCTTTACAAATACAGACGAAAGCGACCACGACATCTTTAACATCGGACACACGTCCACATCGATCAGCCTTGCGACGGGACTCGCGAAGGCGCGTGATCTCGCGGGCGGCTGTGAAAATATCATCGCTGTCATCGGCGACGGCGCCATGTCGGGCGGCGAAGCACTCGAGGGGCTGAATGTCGCGGGCGAGATGGCGACAAACCTCATCATCGTGTTCAATGACAACGACTGGTCCATCTCGGAGAACCACGGCGGCATGTACGCGAGGTTCCAAAAGCTGCGCGAGACGGGCGGCACGGCGCCGGACAACCTCTTCCGCGCGATGAATTTAGACTACCGCTTCGTCGCGGACGGCAACGATACGGAGGCGCTGATCCGCGTCTTCTCCGAAGTCAAGGACACGCAAAAGCCCGTCGTCGTCCACATCGTGACGCAAAAGGGCAAGGGCCTCTCCTTCGCCGAGGAAGACCCCGAGGGATGGCACCGCCACAAGCCCTTTCACCGCGAGACAGGCGTGTGCAAGGCACCGGAAAAGCCCGGCGCGTACGACCGCGCGACCGTTGATTTCGTCCTCAAAACGGCGCGCGAGAATCCGCGCTTCGTCTATCTCTCGGCCGGTATCGTGGGCGGCATCGGACTCACACCCGACGATCGCGCGGCGCTCGGAGCGCAGTACGTGGATGTCGGCATCGCAGAGGAACACGCCGTCGCGATGGCGTCGGGACTCGCGAAAGGCGGGGCGCGGCCGATCTTCGGCACCTACAGCACGTTCTTTCAGCGCACCTACGACCAGATGGCGCAGGATGTCTGCATCAACCGCAGTCCCGCGGTTTTCCTCGCGACGGGAACGTCGCTCTACCGCAGCACGGACGTGACGCATCTCGGGTTCTACGACATCTCGATCTTCTCGAACATCCCGAACCTCGTCTACCTCGCGCCAACGAGCGTCGCGGAACATCTCGCCGTGCTCGATTGGGCGGTGCGGCAGACGGAGCATCCCGTCATGATCCGTATGCCGTTCTCCGGCTACGCCGAGAGTCCCTATCCCGTGCGCGCGGATTACAGTGACCTCAACAAATATCAAGTTGTCACGCAGGGCACAGACGTCGCCCTCATCGGCGTCGGCAACTTCGCCCCGATGGCGAGCGCGGCGGCGGCGCTCCTCGCGCGTGAAGGCATTCATGCGACCGTCGTGAATCCCCTCTTCCTCTCGGGGCTCGATTCCGTACTCCTCGATACGCTCGGGGAAAACCACCGCCTCATCTTAACGCTCGAGGACGGCATCCTAGAGGGCGGCTTTGGGCAAAAGATTGCCGCCTATTATGGGAATACGCCCGCCGTTCGCATCCGGAACTACGGCCTGCCGAAGGCGTTCTTCAACCGCTACAATCCGGCGGAGCTCGCACGCAAATACCATCTCACCGCCGAGCAGATCGCGGCGGATGTGCTGCGGGAGATGCGCCATGTCAAATGAGAAGCACTGGAGCGTAAAGCCCGAGGATATGCGGGAGCTCCTTCACCGGGACGGGCCGGAGGGCTGCTTTGCGACGGACAGGATCATGGTCGACGGCTGCAAGGTCGGCTATATGTACCGCGAGGCGCCGGATGAGGGCAGACCCGACAGCGGCTGGCGCTTTACCGCGGGCGATGAGAGCGAGGCGTACATGAACGACCCGAACAACGCCAGCATCTATACGCTGGGTATCGTCGCGAACAATGACCCGGAGATTATCCCGCTGCTGGATTCCCCCATCGGCAGCGCGTTTTACCGCGATGCGGACGGCGTGTTTCAGCCCGACGAGATGAACCTCGATGCGCGGGCTGCGATCGACGTCATGCTCGCGGAGGAGTTCCATATCGAGCGCGGAGAGGACTTCCGCCGTCTCGGCACAGCTGAGCGCAACGCACTGCGCGACGCACTCAAACGGGTGCGGGAGGAATACGGCACCTCGGCCGACGAAGTGGACGTAATTCTTTACAGCATGTTAGGCGGCGCCTACGAAATAGGCTTCGCGCTCTCATAAGCTGCAAAAAAGAGCCGACAGCGGTTCTTTTTTCATGCGGCAGCGCCGCTTACGGCTCATAAGGAATGCCCTTTTCCTTCATCAGGTCGATGAATTTTTCCTGTTCTTCACCGGAACTGAACGCGCGCAGGGGAATGACCAGCGCCAAAGCCGGCCCCATCGTCAGATAAAACGCCGTCGCCGAACGCGCGAGCGCGATGAACTGTTTATAGCGCGCCGTCATGTCGTAGTACGACGCGTGTTCCGTCAGATGCTGCTCGCCGCATTCGACGATCCGCGCCCCGACGCTGTTGTTCCGCCCGGTCGTCAGGAACATCGCCCGCGCATTGCGGCGCAGCGAGGCGTCGGCAAGTCTCGCCATCGCCCAATAGAGCACGCATGCTAGGAGCAACATCACGCCGGCGAGCACCGCTCCGTGCCGCACATCCATCTCCCGTGCCGTCGTCAGGATCAGTAAGAAGGCCGCGATAGGAACAAGCGCGCACAATATGCGCAGGCGGTTGCGCTGTTTTTTGAAGAAGGGCGCCCTGCGCGCATAGAACAGCGTATAGTCGATATGATCCTGCGGCGTGAGGTCAAATGTAAATTTCATCGATGTGCCTCCTGTGCTCGTTCAACGACAGACGAATTCTTCTTACGCTTTATTGTATGGCCGATCGCCCGCACAATCAAGGCCGTTTTCCTTAAATCGCGCGGCGCAGAAAAAAGAGCTTGCATTTTCCGTAGCGCCGCGTTATAATATCCCTCGTCAGTCATGGGGACGTAGCTCAGCTGGGAGAGCACCAGGTTCGCAATCTGGGGG
>CAUQAR010000052.1:0-11026 GCA_963515775.1 uncultured Selenomonas sp.
GCAGCGCATGACGCCGACGGCGGTCTCGCAGATCGTCGAGCAGATCTTCCGCGTTGTGACGATGATCGTGCTGGCGAGTCTGCTCATGCCGTGGGGCCTCGACTATGCGGCTGCCGGCGCGTCGCTCGGTGCGTTCGCGGGCGCGGTGACGGGACTGATCGTCCTCGTCTACTTCCACGTCAAGCTGGAACGCGATATCGCGCGGGACTACGGCACGGAGCTCAGGCCGCTGCCGGGCGCGGCATATGAATCGCGCCGCTCCATCATCAAGCGCATCTTCAAGCTGTCGCTGCCGGTATCGGCGGCAAGCATCATGCTGCCTGTCGTCTCGAATCTCGATCTCATGATCGTGCCGCAGCGTCTCGAGGCGGCGGGTTACAGCATCAGCGAGGCGACGGAGCTGTTCGGCTATCTGAACGGGATGGCTGTGCCGCTCGTCAATCTCGCGACCATTCTGACCGCGTCCATGGCGATGAGCATTGTGCCCGCGATCTCGGAGTCGCGCGTGCTCGGGGATCGTGCGCGTGTCTACGATCAGACGGCGGCGTCGGTGCGCATCTCAAATTTCGTCTGTTTTCCGGCGTTCGTGATTGTGTTTATGCTGGCGACGCCGATTTCGAGTCTGATTTACAATGCACCGGGCGCGGGTCCTGCCGTGATGATCTCGGCGGTGAGCATCATCCTGCTCGGTCTGCATCAGGTCTCGACGGGGATTTTACAGGGGCTTGGGCATACGACGATTCCGATGGTGAATATGATCCTGGCGGCGGCGGCGAAGGTCTTTTTGAACTGGCATCTGACCGCGCTCCCATGGCTCGGCATCATGGGCGCGGCGTGGGCGACGGCGGCCGACATGGGCGTTGCCGCGCTCATCAATCTGTACTTTATCCATCGCTTCATCGGCTATCGCATGGAGGTTTTACAGCTGCTGAAAACGATATGTGCGGCGGCCATCATGGCGATGTCGGTCTATGGCTTTTACACTTGGACGCTCGCGTGGTGGGGAATCGCGGCGGTATCGACGTTCGGTGCGGTGCTCTTTGGCTGCGCCGTCTATGTCGCGGCGATGATTCTGCTGCGGGGGCTGATTGAGGACGATCTGCGCCGTCTGCCGATGATCGGGGCGGTGGGGATCCGGTTCCTGCAGCGGATTGGGGTTTTTAAGTCATGAGAAAACTCGGACTGATCTACAATCCCGTTTCGGGGCATGCGCTCTTCAAGGGGCGGTTGGACTGGCTGATCGATATGTTCCAGCGGCACGGGATGCTGCTCTGTCCCTATCGGACGCGCGGGGCGGAACGCGACGACATCGGCCGCTTTCTGCGCGAGGTGCATCCGGACGGGGTGGTCGCCGCAGGCGGCGACGGCACGGTACACGCGGTTGTGAACGCGATGCGCGAAGCCGATGCGGATATACCGCTCGGCATTCTGGGCAGCGGGACGTCGAATGATTTTGCGACGCATCTCGGGATTCACAGCGACTGGGAGGGCTACATCGAGCGCATCGCGGCGGACGAGTCACGCCGCGTGGATTTGGGCCTGATCGAGGACGCCGGCCGGTATTTTGTCAATGTCGTCAGCGCGGGCATGCTGACGGGGATTGCGCATGAGGTGAAATCGAGCTATAAGAATGCGCTCGGGAAGGTCGCATATTATCTGAAGGGAATCGGGGAACTCCCGCGCCTGCGGTCGTTCCCCGTGCGCATCACGGCGGACGGGAACGCCTACGAGGCCGAGATTTTTCTCTTCGTCGTGGCGAACAGTCCCGTTGTGGCGGGTATGAAGCGCATCGGGACGGATATCTCTGTGGACGACGGCATGCTCGACCTGCTGGCGGTCAAAAAAACAGGCCTGCCGCAGTTTATGTCTGTTGCGGCAGACCTGTTCGCCGGGAAGCCGGTGACGGAGAAATCGAGCATCCTGCACATCCGGGCAAGGACGTTCGAGATTCATACGACGCAGGAGCTGTGCAGCGATCTTGACGGAGAGTGCGGTCCGATGCTTCCCCTGCGCGTGCGCACGGTGCCGCAGGCGCTCTCCGTCTATTGCTGAGCGCTGCGGCGCTTCTTAGTGTTCGCCCAGATAATGTGCGACAAACTGCTGTGCCGTGCGGCCGCTGCGACCGCTGTGGGTCAGCTCCCAACGGAGGCCCGCGATGCGCAGTTCCTCTTTGGTCAGTTCGATGCCCTTTTGTTTCAGCAGATAATCGATGATCGCGAGATATTCGTCCTGATCCGGCATGTGGTATTGGATGATGAGCCCGAAGCGGTCGACGAGGGAGATCGTCTCGTGCATCGTGTCGTCGCGGTAGAGTTCGTCCTGTTCGCGGTCGCGCCACGTCTCGCGGACGAGGTGGCGGCGGTTGGAGGTCGCGTAGAGGCGGACGTTCGGCGGGCAGGATGAGACGCCGCCCTCGATCGCCGATTTGACCATCTTGAACTCTGCGTCGGAATCCTCGAAGGAGAGGTCATCGAGAAAGATGATGAATTTTTTGCTTGCAAAATGCCGCAGTCTGCTCATGATGTCGGGCAGGTTCAGCAGCTGATCCTTCGTCACCTGGAGCAGGCGGAGACCGATGTCGCCGAACATGCCCGCAAGCGCTTTGACCGCGGAGGATTTTCCCGTGCCGCGCGCACCGACGAGGAGCACATGGTTCGCGGGTTTGCCCTCGACGAAGGCGCGCGTGTTCCGGATGAGCTGTTCCTTCTGTCGCTCGTATCCGACGAGGTCCTTCATCTGCGGCTGATCAAAATGCGCGATGCCGCGGATATTGTTCTTTTGCGGATCCCAGCGGAAGGCCGTATACGCCGCGAGTTCTCCGTAGCCGTACCGCGCGTAGAAGGCGAGGAATGCCTCGGCGTATTCCTCTGGCGTCTTTGCCGCGCCGATCCACGGGAGGAGAAAGTCGTCGGTCTTTCCGTATACGCCCTGTGTCGGCTCGTAATTATCGAGGAATGCCGCGTCCAAAAATGTGCTGGTCGGCTGGGTGAGCAGCGGATGGAGCAGGCCGATGTCGTGATAAAAGATTTTGCGCAGGCTGCTTCCAAGCGGCAGGCCCGTCCGCTCCATCGTCTCGGAGACGAGGTTCGCCTGGTGCGTGAGGATGTGGAGCAGGTAGCGGGGGAGCAGGTTGCCGCTGAGGCCGAGGGTTTCCGCCGCGGTGATCAGCCGCGCGGTGCATGCGGTCTTGACCGCGGTGTCGTCCGCAGGGGCCGAGAGGAAAGCGAGCATCGGATCGCTGTGCAGGAAATGGAGTACGAGGAGTTCCGATAGATTTACATTCCGGGTCATTTCTTTATCCTTTCTGGGTCAAGTGACGACGCATGGCGACGTGAGGAAGTCCGTCCGGGGCCTCGCGGTCCCGTCCGTCGGCAGGGTCAGCAGCCGAAGCTCTGTTGCCAAGATATCGAAGGAGAGCATCTGACGGAGGAGGCTCTCCGGTCCGTCGGCGGCGCGCCGGCCGCGCGGCAAAAACGCAGCCGTGCGCGTGACGATGGGGAGCGATGCGCGCTCTTTGATGCGGCGCAGCAGCTTTTGTCCGCGCAGATTGAACGCAAGCGGGCGGATGTAGGCGGCGCCGCAGGCGTCAAAGCGCGCCGCCTGCGCCCTTTGAAAACGAATGAGTAGATGGACGACGAGACGGGCGATGCGGCTGCGCGCATAGCGTTTTGCTGCGGCGGCCGTGAGAAAATCGTCGTAGGTCCGCGCGGCGTCATGCGCGCGGATGAGCCGATGTTCGATCCCCTCCGTCATTCCGTTGATCTCGTGCAGTTCGGCATGGTTCGCTGTGAGGAGCGCATAGCGGAGGAGTCGGAGCAGCGCGTCCTCGGCGGGCAGTCCCGCATCGTATGCCGCGTGCAGATCGGCCAGGACCGCGGGCATCACGCTCTCTTGCAGCAGTTCCCATGGCGGCGGTATGTCGCCGAGCGCCGCACGGATCGAGGAGGCGCTGGTGATCCCCGCGTGGAGTGCCGTATCGTTATGCTGCGCCGCGCGGCGCGGCACGGCAACGGGGGCGATGTGCGGCGCTGCACGGCACAGCGCGCGCAGGTATTCGACCGCGAGAATATTGTTCGGCGCGCGCATCATCTCCTCTGAGACGTCCTCTGCCGCGAGCGCCTGCGAGAGCGCCGCGGCGTAGGAGGCGCCTGCGCCGACGTATGTATGGAGGCGGTTCTGCACGTCCTCCGTGTCGATCAGCGCTGCGGCGCGTGCGAGCGGCGCGATGTCTGCGGCCTCTGTGCCGAAGGCGAGGCGGTCGGCGACGCCCAGTGCCGCGAGCAGGGAGACGCCACCCCGCGCGAAGTCCTGCGCGCTGCGGCAGGCGAAGACGAAGGGCAGCTCGAGGACGAGATCGGCGCCGCCCACGACGGCGTGGCGCGCCCGCGTCCATTTGTCGAGGATGCACGGCGCCCCGCGCTGCGTGAAGCTGCCGCTCATGAGCGCGATGATGCCGTCTGCGTCGGGATTCATGCTGCGCAGCGCGCGGAGCTGATGCCGATGCCCGTGATGGAAGGGATTGTATTCGGCGATGACGCCGATGGCGTGCATAACATTCCTCCCCTCAATGAATCTAATTTCTATTTTAACAAAAAAAATATGTTTTGTGTAGAGCCTTTGGCACAAATACTATATCTTGTATTTTCTCATGGCGAATGCTATACTAAACGAAAATTTAGGAGGATATCGTATCAGTGGAGCGAACAATGGAGAAGGCGCGTGTTGTGGTCGCCATGAGCGGCGGCGTGGACAGTTCTCTGGCGGCGGCGCTGCTATGTGCGCAGGGCTATGATGTCGTCGGCGTGACGATGCGTCTCTCCGATGAGAACCGCGATATAGATCCCGTAAGCGATCGGAGCTGCTGCTCGCTCAGCAGTGTGGACGATGCGCGTCGTGTGGCAGATGTGCTGGGCATTCCGCACTATGTCATGGACTTTACGGCGCCGTTTCGGACCTCTGTGATCGACTACTTTTTGGATGAATACCTGCGCGGACGCACGCCGAACCCGTGCATCGCGTGCAACCGTTATATCAAGTTCGAGGGGCTGCTGCACAAGTCCGCGGAGCTTGGCGCGGCGTATGTCGCGACAGGGCATTATGCGCGCATCGACCGTGTCGGCGGATGCTGGCGTCTGCGCAAGGGGAAAGACCTCGATAAGGACCAGTCCTATGTGCTCTATCATCTGAACCAGGAGACGCTCGCGCATGTGCTGTTGCCACTCGGCGATTTCGACAAGGGGACGACGCGCCGCATGGCGGAGGAATATCGCCTGCCTGTCGCGCACAAGCCGGAGAGTCAGGAGATCTGCTTCGTGCCGCGCGACGACTATAAGTCCTACATGAAAGAAAAGCGGCCGGGGCGGTCCGTTCCCGGGGATATCGTTGACCGTGCGGGACATGTTCTGGGGCGTCACGAGGGCATTTCGTTTTATACCGTCGGGCAGCGTCGCGGGCTTGGGATCGCGGCGCCGCAGCCGCTCTACGTCACCGCGCTGGATGCGGCAGAGAACCGCGTCGTCGTGGGGACGGCCGAGGATGTCTATGCGGCGGAACTCACGGCGTCCGATCTGAGCTGGACGATGTGGGATACGCTGACGGCGCCACGCACGGTGCAGGCAAAGATTCGGTACGGGAAGCGCGCGGCCGCGGCGCAGATCGCACCGCTTGCAGACGGGCGTCTGCGGGTTTCCTTTGCCGAACCGCAGCGCGCCGTGACGCCGGGCCAATCCATTGTGTTCTATGAGGCGGATGTCGTTCTGGGCGGCGGCGCCATCGACGCGGTCACCTAATCGTACGATTGCTATGTTGAGAGAGGGAATTGCCATGATGAGCCGGCGCATGAAGGTAAAGGTGATCTGTTCCATACTGCTCGCTGTCGCAGTGCTGTTTGCGGGCCTCTTTTGGTACTTTCGCGTCCATACGAAGACGCCGACGTATGCGCTGCACGCTGTGGAGCAGGCGCTGGATACGCGTGACGAGGGGCTCTTTTTGCGCTATGTGCGTCTGGATGCCGTGCTTGACAGCGGTTATGACGATTTTATGGCGGGGACGATGGAGGTGCAGTTCGGCCCTGCGCACGAGGCGCCCGCAGGTCTGGACGATTTTGCCAAGATGTTAAAGCCCGCCTTTATCAAGATGGTGCGGGATGCCGTTGAGACGCGGCTGACGACGGGGGAATGGCCGTCCGCAGATCCGGCGGACGAGGGCGCGGATGCGGAGAATATTCTCACCCGGATCGGGCTGCGCGATCTGACCTTTCGCGAGATCACGTCGCTCACGGTGGATGAGGAGACACAGACGGCGGTGGCCGAGGTGCTCGCGCATCAGGGAGAGGCGGATGCGGATTTTACGTTTCAAGTGACGCTCGCTCCCACGGATGCGGGGGATTGGCAGGTCACGGGCATCCGCAATATGCGCGCGTACGCAGTGTTTTTAGGACAGGCGCGCCGTGCGCGCGTCGAGGCGTATCTCGCCGAGACCGGTACGATCATCGAGCGGCATGATCAGAGCGTGGGCGCCGCACAGCTGCGCCTTTACAGCGCGCTGTCGGTGGGTTCGCTCGGCAACCAGGCGACGCGGGATATGGCGCGCAGGATCATGGAGCAGGATATTCTCGCGGACTGGCAGCAGCGCAAAGAGGAGCTCTCTGCGGTATCCGTGCCGCAGACGATGCAAAGTCTCCAGCAGCTGCGCCTCAAGATATGCGATCTGCATATCGCCTATGCCGAGGGGTATGCGGCGTGGATGACGGATAAGAACGCGGCGACCATCCGCACCGCCGAGAGCAACCTTCGTCAGGCCGAGGTGCTCGCTGTCGAAGAGGCGTTCCTTTCGCAGCGTGCCAAACGATCGGCTGACGATCAAACAGAGTGAGGAGAGGCATATGACGCTTGATTCGAGCAATGACACGGTGGCGATCCTCTACGATATAGAGAACGCTCCCATCGAAATGCTACAGTATACGATTGATAAAGCGCAGCGCTATCAGCCCTGCCGTATGATCGTCGTCTCCGACTGGGAGGCGCATCCCGAGCAGAAGCGCTGGGACCGCCTCATGCAGTCGCCGGATTTTACCTTTCGGCAGATCAGCCGAACTTTTTACGGGAAAAATTCGCTCGATTCGGCGCTCTACGATTCCGCGCAGATTCTCTATCAAGAGGGGGTGCGCAAGTATTTCATCATCACGACGGATTCGGATTTTGTGCGCATCGCCGAGTCGCTGAACGCACAGGATCCGTCGTACATCATCGGGGTCGGGACCAAGCAGGCGAGCGAGGATCTGCGCAGCGCGTATAACGAGTTCTTCGTCTATCCGCCGGAGCGCAAGGCGAAGGGCCGTGCTGCGGTGAAGAAGAGCGCTGAGGAAAAGAATACGGAGGCGGACAAGGTGGCAAAGAAGAAGACGGACGAAAAAGCCGGAAAGAGTGGGCAGAAAACCGCTGCCGACAAGGCTGTGGCAAAGGCGGCCGAGCAGAAAAAACAGACGGAAAAGGCGACCGCTGCAAAGAAAAAAACGGCGACAGAAGCTCCCGTCGAACCGCTCAAGGCGGTCAAAGAGAAGTCTGCGCCGAAGACGAAAAAGAAAGCGCAGCCGAAGAAGGCGGCTACCGCAGCGTCTGCGGCAGCGGCCGAGCCTGCGGTTCCGGCCGCTCAGATGACGGGCTTCCTCACCGTGCGTCTGCCGAAGACGCTGCGCACGTCGCTCGAGCAGAAAATGCGCGAGGAGGAGGTCTCGCTCGACGAACTCGTCACCTATCTCCTCATGCGCGGCCTGTCTGTGCAGTAACGGGACTGGTTATGGCAAAGAAAGCGGAGCGCGTGCTCCTCTACCGATTCCCGCAGGACCATCTGCCTGCGGCCGAGGAGGCGCTGCGTGCATTGGGGATTCGGGTGCAGGTGCTGCCCGCCGATGCGTGGCGGGAAAAGGTCGGATATCTGCTCGGACGAAAGGGCTATCGGCCCGCGCCAGCAGCGGACGGCGCGGGCTTTGACTTCCCGCATCCGGTCATGCTGCTCGAATTTATCGAAGGAAAGCGGCTGACCAAGATGCTTGCCGCTCTGCGCGATGCGGGCGTGCCGCATATTCCCTACAAATCGGCGGTGACGCCGTACAATACGCTGTGGACGCTGCGCTATCTATGCGAACACATGGCGCGCGAACACGGCGCGGCCGCCGAAGCGCGGGCGGCCGAGTGAAGATGAAGGATCATAACGATGAAGACAATTCTTGCGGCGGTCGCCGCACTGTGTCTCTTTTTGGCCGTTGGCTGCGGCGCGGCACAGGAGCAAAAGGCGGAAACGCTGCCAAAGCTGACGATCGGACTCATGCCCGATACGGATTCGATACCGTTCATCATTGCGGCGCAGCGGGGATATTTCCAGGAAGAGGGCATTGAGGTTGAACTCATGCCCTTTAAGAGTGCCATGGAACGGGATGCTGCGCTCCAGAGCGGGAATCTTGACGGCGCGGTCTCCGATCTGCTCGCCGTGATCTTTGCGCGCTCCGGCGGGTTCGCCGTGCACGCCGCATCCTATACGGACGGCAGCTATAATCTCATCGCGGGCGGCAGTACGGGCGTCACGTCGGCGGCGGCGCTGCGCGGCAGGGAGATCGCGATCTCGCGCAATACCATCATCGAGTATGTGACGGATGAGATTCTCGCGGCAAACGGGATGAGCGAGCAGGACGTCTCGAAGGTCGTGATCCCGCAGATTCCCGTGCGGCTCGAGATGCTCCAGAGCGGCGGTCTCGACGCGGCGCTTCTGCCCGAACCGATGGCAAGCGTCGCCGCGGCGTCGGGCGGGCGCTATATCACGGGCTCCGGTGATCTCGGCATCAACCCCGGCGTCATGGTGTTCACCGATGCTGCACTCGAAGATAAAAAGACATCTATACAAGCGATGTACCGCGCCTATAATAAAGCTGTGCAGTATCTGAACAATACGCCGCGCGAGGATTATATCGACAGTGTGGTGGAGCAGAGCGGATTCCCCGCGCCCGCACGCGATGCGCTCCGGCTGAAACCCTATCGACCGGCCGGACTTCCGGCGCAAAAGGATGTCGATGCGGCCGTACACTGGGTAGAGCGCAAGGATCTCGCAGGCGCCTACAGCTATGACGATCTCGTGGTGGATCTCCTGTCGGAGGGGACATAATGCCGTATCTCTCTCAGGAAAACGCACCCATCCAAGAGGCGCTCGAACGCATGAAGCGCGCGCGCCTGGTGCCGTTCGACGTGCCGGGGCATAAGCGCGGCAGGGGGAATCCCGAACTCGCGGCATTCCTCGGCGCCGCCTGTCTCGACGTCGACGTCAACTCCATGAAGATGCTCGATAACCTCTGCCACCCCGTCTCGGTGATCAAGGATGCGGAGATGCTCGCGGCAGAGGCGTTTCACGCGGCACACGCATTCTTTATGGTGAGCGGTACGACCGGTTCGGTGCAGGCGATGGTGCTCTCGGCGGTCGGGCGCGGGGATAAGATCATCATGCCGCGCAACGTCCACCGCAGTGCGATCAACGCGCTGATTCTCTGCGGGGCGATCCCGATCTATGTCAATCCGGGCATCGACGAGACGCTCGGCATTGCGCTCGGGATGCGCGTGGAGGACGTCGCGGCGGCGATTGCGCGGCATCCCGATGCCAAGGCGGTCTTTGTCAACAACCCGACGTATTACGGCATCTGCTCGCCTCTGCGCGCGATCACGGAACTTGCGCACGCGCACGGGATGAAGGTGCTCGCGGACGAGGCGCACGGCACGCATCTCTATTTCAGCGATCGTCTCCCGGTCGCGGCGATGGATGCGGGGGCGGATATGGCGGCGATCAGCATGCACAAATCCGGCGGTTCGCTGACGCAAAGCTCGATCCTGCTATGTGCGGACACGATGCCGCTCGGCTATGTGCATCAGATCATCAATATCACGCAGACGACGAGCGCGTCCTATCTGCTGCTCGCGAGCCTCGACATCAGCCGCCGCAATCTTGCGCTGCGCGGGCGCGCGGTGATCGATAAGATCATCGATCTCGTCTCCTACGCGCGCGATGAGATCAACGCGATCGGGGATTACTACGCCTACGGGCGCGAGCTGATCGACGGCGCCGCGGTCTTTGACTTCGATACGACGAAGCTCTCGATCTTCACGCGTCCGACGGGACTCGCGGGCATCGAGGTCTACGATATCCTGCGCGACGACTATGACATCCAGACCGAGTTCGGCGACATTGCCAACCTGCTCGCCTATGTGTCCGTCGGCGACCGGCCGAAGGATATCGAGCGGCTGGTCGCGGCACTCGCCGAGATACGACGCAACTATCGCAAGGATCCCGCAAAGACGCTGCGCATGGAGTATATGGACCCCGTCGTCATCTGCGGGCCGCAGGATGCGTTCTATGCAGAGAAGGAGTCACTGCCCGTCGCGGAGACCGCGGGCCGCATCTGCACGGAGTTCGTCATGTGCTATCCGCCCGGCATCCCGATCCTCGCGCCGGGGGAGAAAATCACCGATGAAATCCTGACCTATATCCGCTACGCAAAGAAAAAGGGCTGTCAGATCACGGGGCCCGAGGATATGAGCATCCGGCGGCTCAACGTCATGACGGAGAGGTGAACGATGGAGTTTTGGTATACGGAACAGCATACGCCCGATGTGCGTTTCTCGATTCGCGTGGATCGGCAGCTCTACAGCGGCCAGAGTGAATTTCAGCGCATCGATGTGTTCGAGTCGCCCGAGTTCGGGCGATTTTTGACGCTCGACGGCTATATGATGCTGACGGAGAAGGACGAGTTCATCTACCATGAGATGATCACGCATGTCCCGATGTGCGTGCGCCCCGATACGGCGGACGTCCTTGTGATCGGCGGCGGCGACGGGGGGACGGTGCGCGAACTGCTCCGCTATCCGACCGTACGGCATATCGATCTCGTGGAGATCGACGAGACGGTCGTCGATGTTTGCCGCACCTATCTGCCGTTCACGGCCGCGGGCCTTAGCGATCCGCGCGTCAGCCTCCACTATGAGGACGG
>CAUQAR010000053.1:0-10710 GCA_963515775.1 uncultured Selenomonas sp.
CCATGCGTCCTCGAGAGCTGCCGCCATTTGGAAGCGCATGGGGCAGTGGTCACCTATCTGCCGGTGGATGCGGCGGGGCGCGTCTCACCCGCTGCGGTGGAGGCCGCGCTGCGGACAGATACGGTACTCGTCTCCGTCATGACTGCCAACAACGAAGTGGGGACCATTCAACCAATCGCTGAGATCGGCGCACTGCTGCGCGGGCGCGGTATCCTGTTTCATACGGACGCGGTCCAGGCGGCGGGGCATATTCCGCTCGATGTGCATGCGCTGAACGTCGATATGCTCTCTCTCTCGGCACATAAATTCTACGGGCCCAAGGGGGTCGGCGCGCTCTATGTGCGGCGCGGCACGCCGCTCGCTCCGCTCCTCTACGGCGGCGCACAGGAACGCGGCATGCGCGCGGGAACGGAGGATACGGCAGGGATCGTCGGCTGCGGATGCGCGGCCGAGATCGCGTCTGCGCAGCAGGAGGTGGAGGAAGGGCGCCTGCGCACATGCACACAGATTCTGCGCGCACGCCTTGCCGCAATCCCGGGGATTTCCTTTCACGGGGATCCCGACAGACGGCTTGCGGGAATTTTGAACTTCGGCATTGCCGGCATTGCGCAGGATACGCTGCTCATTCGACTCGATCTTGCAGGCTTTGCGGTATCGGCAGGCAGCGCGTGCAGTGCCGGCGCAGTCCATGCGTCTCACGTCCTATGTGCTATGGGCATTTCGGATGAAGAGGCGCGCACCTGTATTCGCGTGAGCCTTGGACGCGCGACGGAGAAGGCGGATGTGCTTCGCTTCGCCGCGCTTGTCGCTGCGGTTTCTGCGGAGCTGCGCTGAAAGTATTTGTCTTTATATGAGACTTCATGTATAATTGGAACGATATATATTCCGAACGTGACAAAGGTCTGGGAGGGGATCTCATGGTTGGCGACGTCTTGCGAAAAGAGCGTGAGAAACAGGGACTGACGATTGCGGATATCGAACAGGGAACGAGCATCCGCGCACTCTATCTGGAGCATATCGAGCGGGGCAACATCGGGGAGCTGCCCGGCATGGTCTATGCGAAAGGCTTTGTCCGCAATTACGCCGGATTTTTGCATCTCGATGCGGAGCGTCTGGTGCAACAGTTTGTCGAGGAGCAGGGCGGGACGCCCGCCCCCTCGCCCGTGCCGGAGGAGGCCGAGCGTCCCAGCCGCATCTCGCTCAGCAGCGTGGGAGACGAGGCGCTTTCACGCATCTCGATCGGCGGGAGAGGACGTTCCTCCTATGCTGGCATTTTCGGCAAACTTGCGGTCGGTATTCTCGTGCTGGTTGCCGTCGTGGGCGGGGGTGCGGCGCTCATTTCGTACATCAACACACCGGCCAAGGAAACGGCGCAGGCACCGCGTGTGCAGGGAGAACAGCCGGCTGCGGCCCCTGCGTCGGCGGCGGATGCTTCCGACGAAGCGCGCAGCACCGACGCCAATCCGCAGGATGTGCGCGTCGACGTTCGTCTCACCGAGCGCTGCTGGACGGAGGTGCAGGTGGACGGCAAGACCGTCTTCGAGGGCATTCTTGAAAAAGGAAAGACGGATCATTGGCAGGGGAAGGACGACATCGTTGTGCGCGTCGGGAATGCCGGTGCGCTCGAAGTGACGGCCAACGGCAAACGCCTCGGCAAATTCGGCGACGAGGGCGCCGTGATGGAGCGTCGGTTTACGAAGGACACGAAGGACCTGAAGGATACTGCGGTCGGCGATGCCGCGGAAGACGAGCATCCGACAAAGGAGACGAAGCAGGCGCCGCCGCGCCGCAGTACAAAGGATACGAAGAACACAGAGGATACGAAGAGCACAAAGCGTACGCCGTGACACGCATTGTATGAGGAAGGATGAGGCCGATGAAATGTCCGTTCTGCAAGAAGCCGGACAGCAGGGTCATTGACTCCCGTGCGGCGGACGACGGCATGACCATCCGCCGCCGCCGCGAGTGCGGCGCGTGTGGGCGGCGGTTCACCACCTATGAGGTCGTGGAGAAGCTGCCGCTCCTGGTCGTGAAGCGCGACAATCGGCGCGAACCGTTCAACCGGGACAAACTGCTGACGGGCATCATCCGCTCCTGTGACAAGCGGGATATCTCGATGGCGCAGATCACGAACTTCGTGGCAGAGATTGAGCGTGATATCCGCAACCGGACCGAGCCGGAGGTGCCGTCGGAAAAGATCGGAGAGATCGTGATGGAGCGTCTCAAGGACTTTGACGAGGTGGCGTATATCCGCTTCGCCTCCGTCTATCGGAAATTTGACGACATCACAAACTTCATCGAGGAACTGGAGACGCTGCGCGCACATCGCGGGAAGGAGAGGACGTAGGAACGTGAAAGGCAGAGGCGGGACGTGGATCATCGGCTGAAGGACGGCCTTACGGCGCGGCTGGCACGCGAGCGCGGATATGCGCGCCGTCCGGCGGGAGGCCGTACGCGCTTTGCGCTCGTCTATCCGAACACATATTATGTCGGCATGTCGAACCTCGGTCTGCACATCGTCTACGATCTTCTCAACCGGCGCGGCGACACGGCGTGCGAACGCGTCTTCTTGCCCGATCGAACGGAACTCGGGCGCTATGAACGCACGCAGACGCCGATGATGAGTGTGGAGACGCAGACGCCGCTTGCGTCTTTCGCGCTCATCGGCTTTGTTGTCTCCTTCGAGATGGATTACTTTCATCTCGTCAAGATGCTTTTGCTCAGTCATGTACCCCCGCGCGCCGCGGCGCGCGGTGCGCGCGATCCGATCGTCATTGCGGGCGGCCCCTGCGCGACGTTCAACCCCGAACCGCTCGCGGATATCGTCGACGCCTTTGTGATCGGCGAGGGGGAGGCCGTGCTGCCCGGCCTGATGGACGCCTATCATGCGGGGCTGCGTGCGGGCGATGATCGGCGCGCGCTCCTGCATCGCATGGCACGCGTGCCGGGCGTCTATGTGCCCGCTCTCTATACGCCCGCCTATGCGCCGGACGGGCGGCTCGCCGCACTTGTTCCCGATGCAGGCGCACCGCCGCGTGTGCGGCGGCAATGGGTGGAGGACCTTGACGCACATCCCGCGCATACGGTGATCGTCACCGATGATACGGAGTTCAATTTCTATCTCATCGAGACGGCGCGCGGCTGCGGACGGCACTGCCGCTTCTGTATGGCGGGGTACTGCTTTCGCCGCCCGCGCAGCCGTTCCCTGGCGGTGATTGAGGATGCGGTGCGGGAAGCGCTTCCCTACGGCAAGAAGATCGGCCTGATGGGCGCGGCGATCTCGGATTATCCTGAGATTGACGCGCTGTGCCGCTCCATTCTCGGTACGGGACTCTCGATGTCGGTCGCCTCGTTCCGTGCGGATTCGGTGACGCGCGCGTTGGTCGACGCCCTCGCGGCGAGCGGCCTGCGGACGCTGACGCTCGCGCCGGAGGCGGGGAGCGCACGCATGCGCGCGGTGATCAACAAGGGCATCGAGGAGCATCATCTCTTCACCGCCGTCGACCTCGGTGCGGCGGCGCATATTCCGAATTTTAAGCTCTACATCATGGTCGGCCTTCCCTTTGAAGAGGATGAAGATATCGATGCAGTCATCGATCTCGCCGTACGGCTGCGGGATTATATGGATGAAAAGGGATGTGGCGGCACGCTGACGCTCAGCGTGAATCCGTTCGTGCCAAAGCCCTTTACACCGTTTCAGTGGATGCCGATGGCGGATAAGAAACGGCTGGATGCCATGATGAAGCGCATCATCACGGCCCTGCGGCGCCGCAGGAAGATCGTCGTCCACTTCGAGTCGCCGAAGGAGGCAATCGTGCAGGCCATCCTCGCGCGCGGCGACCGGCGTCTCTCAGACGCGCTCATTCGCGCGTCCGAAGGCCGGGGGGCCAAGGACCTCATACCTGAGATGCGGTCGGACGGCCTTACGCCGGCGTTTTATCTCACGCGCGCATGGGCGGAGGATGAACGCCTCCCGTGGGAGCACCTCGATATGGGCTTTACGAAGCACTATCTGCGACAGGAATATATGCGGGCGCAGGAGCTGAAATCGACGCCCGTCTGCACGGCGGGCTGCACGCGCTGCGGTGTCTGCGGGCACTGTACGGAAAGGAAGATCTCATGAGTTTTGTACTGCGGCGTATGCGTGATAATCTCTGGAGCGGACGTCTCGACATCTTCCCCGAGGACCGGGTGGTGCACGGCTTCTCCGCGCGGCAGGGCGGCGTGAGTGCGGCGCCGTTTGACAGCCTCAATATGGCGCTGCATGTCGGCGATGATCCCGCGGCCGTGTGGGAGAACCGCGCGCGCTATCTGGGGGCACTCGGACTTGATGCGGCGCGCATCTGCACCCCGCGGCAGATACACGGCACGGAGATCGTGCGCGTCATGCGCCGGGACGCGGGGCGCGGCGCGCGTGACTATGCGGATGCCGTCGCCGATGCCGACGCGCTGATCACGAACGACAGCGGCGTCACGCTTCTGCTCTGTTTTGCGGACTGCGTGCCCGTCCTGCTCTACGATCCCGTCCGAAATGCCGCGGGGCTGATCCATGCGGGCTGGAAGGGAACGGTACGGCGCATCGCGGCACAGACGGCAGCGCGCATGGCGGAGGAGTTCGGGACGCGCCCCGGCGACCTGCTGGCGGGCATCGGGCCGTCGATCAGCGCGGCCTGCTATACGGTCGGAGACGACGTTGCGGAACAGTTCCGCAACGCGTTCCCAAAGGATGCGGCGCGGATTCTTACGGCGCGGGAAGGGCAGACGCACCTCGACCTTTGGGCGGCGAACCGGATACAGCTCGTGGAGGCGGGGGTGCCCGCGGATCATATCGACTGCGCCGACACATGCACCGCATGTGAGCGCGCATGGTTTTATTCCTACCGCGCGGCGGGCGGCAGGACGGGAAGGCTGGCGGCGGTGATGGAGCTGAAATGAGTGACGATATGATGATACGGCAGCGCCTTCGGTCGGTGCGTGCGGAGATCGCGGCGGCGCGCGCACGCCGCACGCGCGTGCCCGTGGATGCGCCCGTGGAGCTGATCGCGGTGACGAAGAATCACCCTGTCGCGGCCATGCGTGCGGCCATCGACGACGGTATTATGAACATCGGTGAAAACCGCGTTCAAGAGGCGCTCGACAAGGCCGAAAGTCTCGCGCGCGAGGTCAAATGGCATCTCATCGGACATCTGCAAACGAATAAGGCAAAGCACGCCGTGCGCCAGTTCGATCTCATCCATTCGGTCGACTCCGTGCGGCTCGCACGCGAGATCGACCGGGCGGCGGAGAGGTTCGGCAAGGTGCAGAATATCCTCGTTCAGATCAACCTTGCGCGCGAGGCCTCCAAGTCCGGCGTCTACCGCGAGGATCTGAACGAACTGCTTGTCGCCGTAGACGGCCTCCGGCATATTCGCTTGCAGGGATTTATGTGCATTGCGCCGAATTATGAGGATGTGGAACAGTGTCGCCCGCTCTTTCGCGAGATGTACGCGCTGTTTCAGCAGGCGAAGGAACAGGAACCGCCCGCGGCGGACATCCGCTATCTCTCGATGGGGATGACGCACGACTACGGGATCGCCGTCGAAGAAGGGGCGAATCTCGTGCGCGTCGGCACCGCAATATTTGGAGCACGTCAGTATCAGACCGTAGGAGTGTGACGGATCAGTGAGCATCTTTAAGAAAATATCAACGAAGTTCATCGGCATTACGCCCGAAGATGAGGCCGAGGAGAACGAGGGGCAGGAGCCGACGCGCAAATCCGGAGCCGGCGTCACGGAGATCGGCGCGCGCGGCAAACGCCCCGAGACGGGGGCGAATCTCTCGTCGTTTCCGGAGTTCTCCGGCACCGCGGGGGCGACGGGCAGCGCCGCGATCGACAACGTGGTCGCAGCCTATCGCATGAACGTGGTCGTCATCGAGCCGCAGACGTTCGACGACGCGCAGCAGGTGGCGGCCAATCTGCAAAAGAAAAAACCCGTCGTGCTCAACTTTGAAAAGACGGAGAAGAGCGTTGCAAACCGCATCATCGACTTCATCAGCGGGACGACGTACGCGCTGAACGGAGACATCAAAAAGATCAGCAACAACGTGATCCTGTGCGCGCCGAGCAATGTCAACGTCAGCTACTCCGAAGAGGAGCATCGTCTCACGGACGATATGTCGTGGCTGAACAGGTAAGCGCCATGCACGGCGATCTGCACATCGGCATCATCGGCGGCGGGGCGATGGCGGAGGCCATCGTCGCGGGCATCGTTTCCGGCGGGGCACTGCCCGCATCTCATATCGACATCTCCGATCACAAGGCCGTGCGGTGCGATGCGCTCGCACAGACCTACGGCGTACACGCACAACCGGGGGCAGAACACTTTCTGCCCCGTATTGACGTGCTGATTCTCGCAATCAAACCGGCTGCAGCTGCGGCGGCCATGCGCGAGACGGCGCCCGGCCTGCGCCCGGGTGCCTGCATCCTCTCCATCGTCGCAGGATTGACGACTGCGGCGCTCGAGGCCGCGTATCCGGGGCATCCCGTTGTGCGCGCGATGCCGAATACGCCGCTTGCGGTCGGCGCGGGTATGACGGCGTTTGCGTGCGGCACACATGCGGGAGATCGGGAGCGGGAGATCGTTCGCCTGCTGCTCGGTGCGGCCGGACGCACCGCCGAGGTTCGTGAGCACGCGCTCGACGCTGTGACCGGTCTGTCGGGGAGCGGTCCCGCGTACGCGTTCCTCGCGATCGAGGCGCTCGCGGACGGCGGTGTCGCCGCGGGACTCGGGCGCGAGACTGCGACGCTCCTCGCGGCGCAGACGCTTCTCGGGGCGGCGCAGATGGTGCTCGCGGGGAACGCTTCGCCCGCCGATCTGCGCGCGGCGGTGACGAGTCCGGCCGGGACGACCGCCGCCGGACTGCGGGTACTCGAGCGCGGCGGTGTGCGCTCCGCGCTGATGGAAGCTGTGCTCGCGGCAGCAGAGCGCTCGAGCACATTGGGGAGGACATAATGGCATCGGAACAAAAGGAGCGCATTCTCCGCTTTTACCGCGGCGGGGAGGGCGAAGAGACGGCCGCGCGCCTGCTCGATCTCGCCGAAGGCGTGATGAAAACGCAGAAATTCCGCATCAGCCCCTTTCTCGATCCCTATGGGCAGGAGATCGCAGAGACGATCCGTGCGAGTTTCGACGTCCTGCGGATCGATTTTGACGGCGGCTATGCGGGCGCGGAACGGCAGCGGGCCATGCTGCTCCATGAGCACTTTGCGGGCACACCGGGCGGCTATGACATCGCCTGCGTCGCGGTATCGTGGAACGGACAGTTCGCGCGGCTCACGCACCGCGACGTGCTCGGCGCCGTCATGGGATGCGGGATCGAACGGGGCGGGATCGGCGATATCCTCGTCTCCGCCGATGCGGCGAAGATCCTCTGCGACGCGAAGATCGCGGACTTCCTCTTGGAGCAGCTCACGGAAATCGGCGCCGTTCATGTAATGGCGTCCCTTGGCGATCTTGCGGAGATCGCGCCGCGTGAGGAGCGGACGAAGGAGATTCGGGCGACCGTTGCCTCGCTGCGTCTCGACGCCATCGTGGCCGCGGGATTCGGCATCTCGCGCAGCCGCGCAGCCGAAGATATCGCAGCGGATAAGGTAAAGCGCAACTGGCAGCGCGCAGACAGCGCCTCGAAGAGCGTCAAGCAGGGCGATGTGCTCTCCATGCGCGGTCGCGGCCGCGTCGAAGTGACGGAGGTGCGCGGGCAGACGAAGAAGGGCCGCACCGCCGTCGTTTTATATCGATACTTTTAAGGAAAGGCAGGGGCGTATCGTGCTGACACCGATGGACATTCATGCGAAGGAATTCGGGAAGAGCTTCCGCGGCTTTGATGAAACGGAAGTCAACGACTTCCTCAACGAGATCATCAAGGACTATGCGGCCGCGCTCGATGAGAACGAGCGCCTGCGGGCCGAGCTTACCCGCGAGCAGGCCGCAAGCGCAGAGTTTCGTCGGATTGAGCACAGCATGCGCGAGACCCTCATCGTCGCACAGAGGACAGCGGAGGACGTGACCGCGACGGCGAAGCAAAGCGCCGATCAGATGCTCGAAACGGCGGCCAAGGAGGCCCAGAACCTCCGGCAGGAAGCGAGCCTGCGCGCAAAGGCGCAGCTCGACGACGCCGCGGACAAGGTGCGCGCCGTTGTTGCGGAGTACGAGCGCCTCGTACGCGAAAAACACGCGTTCCTGCGCCGCATGAAGAACAGCGTACAGGAGGAGCTCGCGCTGATTGAAGACGCCATTGCCGAGATGCCCGATATGGCGCCGCAGAAGAAACGACCGCAGCAGGGGGAAGGGAGTGCCGTACAGGAGCAGGAAGGAACGCGGGACGGATGAGCGGACGCATGAAAGCCGCAGGGCTCTTTTTGAGCATACTGCTCGTCGACCAAATCGTAAAATACTGTGTGGCGCTGACGATGCTGCCGGGGGAGAGCATCCCCATCGTGTCGCAGATCTTTCACATCACCTATGTGCTCAATCCGGGCGCGGCGTTCGGCATCTTCGGACATCAGCGCGGGCTCTTCCTCGGCGTGGCCGCCGCGTTTTGCATCGTGTTTTTGGGATTTTATGCGCGGCTGCGGCACAGCGGCGGACTCATTCACTACGGGAGCGTCGCGCTGGCCGCGGGGGCCGTCGGCAATATGCTCGACCGCGCGCGCACGGGACACGTCGTCGACTTCTTTGACTTTCGCGTGTGGCCTGTGTTCAACATCGCCGACATCGCCATTGTGGCGGGAACCGCGGCCATCCTCTGGGCACTGTTCGTGCAAAAGAAGGAGCTGCACCGATGAGCGCATATATCGCCGATCGTGCGGGGGAGCGGCTGGACGTCTTTCTCGTGCGGCACATCCCCGCGCACTCGCGCAGCTATATCCAGCGGCTCCTCACGGCGGGCTGCGTCACTGTGGACGGCGCGCGACGCAGGGCCAATTATAAGCTGCGCGGGGGCGAGCGCATTGTCTGCAACATTCCGCCCGTCGAAGCGCCCGTGATCGCCGCAGAGAATATTCCGCTCGACGTGCTCTACGAGGATGCGGACATCATCGTCCTCAACAAGCGCCGCGGCATGGTCGTACATCCGGCGGCGGGCGTCCATACGGGAACGCTCGTCAACGCGCTGCTCTTTCACTGCCGGGATCTCTCCGGCATCAACGGCGCGCTGCGTCCCGGCATCGTACACCGCCTCGACAAGGACACCTCTGGCGTCATGGTTGCGGCTAAGAACGACATGGCGCATCATTTTTTGGCGCGGCAGATTCGGGACAAAGAGGCGCGGCGCACATACCGTGCCGTCGTGTACGGGAACATTGCAGAACGTGCGGGCGTGATCACGGGCGACATCGGGCGGCATCCCGCGGACCGCAAGAAGATGGCGATCGTACGCACGGGCGGCAAGCCCGCGACGACGCACTTCGAGGTCCTTGAACGCCTCGGCGCGTACACCTATGTCGCCTGCCGCCTCGAAACGGGACGCACCCATCAGATTCGCGTGCACATGACGAGCATCGGACATCCGCTCGTCGGCGACGCGAAGTATACGGCAATGAAGAATCCATTTTCCATACGCGGGCAGGCGCTGCACTCACTATCGCTGACCCTTGCGCATCCGCGCACGGGCGTGCAGATGACCTTTACCGCGCCGCTGCCGGCGGATATGGAGGAGATTCTAGCGCGGCTGCGCATGGGCAGAGCAGGAGAGAGAACATGACGACATTCAGAGAAAAAGCCGTCCTCATGGACGAGGACGGGATTCGACGCGCGCTGCTGCGCATCGCACACGAGATCGTCGAGAAGAACAAGGGGACCGCGCAGCTCGTCCTCGTCGGCATCCGCACGCGCGGCGTCTTCATCGCCGACCGCATCGCGGCGGAGATCGCGCGCATCGAAGGAGCCTCCGTACCGCGCGGTATCCTCGACATCACACTGTACCGCGACGATCTCAACGCGCTCTCCCGTCAGCCCATCGTCCATCCGACCGAGATGTCCGGCGACATCACTGGCAGGACCGTCGTCCTCATCGACGACGTGCTCTACACCGGCCGCACGATCCGCGCCGCGATGAACGCGCTCCTCGATATCGGCCGCCCGAGGATGATCCAGCTCGCCGTCCTCATCGACCGCGGGCATCGCGAACTCCCCATCCGCGCCGACTACGTCGGAAAAAATGTCCCGACCGCCGCATGCGAAGACGTCTCCGTACTGCTGCGCGATACCGACGGCGAGGAGAAGGTCGTCATACGGGAACGGATATCATAACCGGAACGATGCGGGAATGTCCGGCAGCATCTCTTTTGCGGCAATTTATTTGATCATTTCAAGACAAAATCGTATATTTCGCGCTTTGCAAATAAATGACATTATGTTATAATGAGCTTGGATTTATCTGTGTGCGGGATTGGCGCGCGAGGGAACAGGGATACTCCGTCCTCCTGCGGCAGATGAAATATTTCTGTAATGGCGGGAACATCCCGCAGAGGAGGATCATTATGAAGAAGACATTGGTGGCTGCTCTTGCGGCAGCGCTGACGGTCGGCGCGGCGTCGACGACGTTCGCGGCGGCGAATCCGTTCTCGGATGTGCCGCGTGATCACTGGGCATACGACGCTGTGACGCAGCTCGCGGCGGACGGTGTGATCGAGGGCTACGGCGACGGTACCTATCGCGGCGACCGCAATAT
>CAUQAR010000054.1:0-10690 GCA_963515775.1 uncultured Selenomonas sp.
CGTCACCGACTACGACCGTCTCATCCTCGACGTTTGGACGAACGGCTCCATCCGGCCGGAGGAAGCCGTGAGCAAGGCGGCCGCGATCCTCGTCATGCACCTGCGGCTGTTCCAGAACATGGATGGCAGCGTGGTGGAGGAAGAGGAAGAGACGCCGGACTTCCCGCCGGAGGAAGTCGATGACAGCGCCAAAGTGCTCGAGATGACCATTGACGATTTGGATCTTTCCGTTCGTTCCTTCAACTGCCTCAAGCGTGCGGGCATCAACACCGTGGATGACCTCACGCAAAAGACCGAAGAGGACATGATGAAGGTACGCAATCTCGGGCGCAAATCACTGGATGAAGTGAAGAAGAAGCTTGAGGAGCTTGGATTCTCCTTGAGACAGGACAACGAATAACGATAGGAGTGGGAACACACATGAGAAAGCTCGGACGCAATTCTGCGGCCCGTAAGGCACTCCTGAGGAGCATCCTCACATCCTTCTTCAAGTATGGACGCATTGAGACCACCGAGGCAAAGGCGAAGGAGCTGCGCTCCCTTGCGGACGGCCTCATTACGCTCGCCAAGCGCGGCGATCTCAGCGCGCGTCGCCGGGCTATTGCGGCGCTGGCAGAAGAAGATGTTGTGCGTAAACTCTTCGGCGAAATCGCAGAGAAATACACCGACCGGAAGAGCGGTTACACCCGCATCTTGAAACTCGGCCCTCGCCGCGGCGATGCCGCCCCGATGGCGATCATCGAGTTGGTATAAGGAATAAAAGAACTGTCGTATTTTGATATGATACGGCAGTTCTTTTATTTCTACAGTCTATCGCGCATTGTTCTTGACAAAATCTATGATTTTGGATATGGTAAACGAAAGTGAAGTAGGAATTCCATGCACGAAAGGAGACTTTTTATGTCATATGATGTTATGGTCTCTATGGATGAAGACCTGAAGAACAGTATGGAGGAAGTTTGCAGCGACATTGGACTTTCCATGTCCGCCGCATTTTTGATATTCGCAAAACGCGTTGCAAGAGAGCGAAGGATTCCGTTTGAACTCTCGGCGGCACCGCTTCCGGAAAGCAGGCGAGAGCGTCTGCGGCGCGGCATCGCGCAGCTCAATGCGGGAAAAGGTGTCAAACATGAGCTGATTGAGATTGATGATGGATAAACGATGGGCTGATGTGGCATGGGAAGATTATCTCTATTGGTAAACACAGGATAAGAAAACCTTGAAGCGGATCAATCAACTCATCAAGAATATAGAAAGAACCCCCTTTGAGGGCATTGGAAAGCCGGAGTCGCTCAAAGGAGAACTCAGCGGGTTTTGGAGCAGACGCATTGATGATCAAAACCGCATCATATATAGGGTGTGCAATGATTATTTGCAGATTTTATCATGCAGAGGTTATTATGAATGATCTATTCGTGAGATGACGCACGAATGCAGTGAATCCACTATCATACTAGAACTTCCTGCCCGAGAATATCCTTCAGAAGCTTTTCGTCCTCGGTGACGAAGAGCGTTTTTTCGTTGATGAAGCGGACGAAGCCGGGGACGGAACCCGCGGGTTTCTTGACGAAACGGATGCTCGTGTAGTCGACGGGGACATTCGAGGAGCCGCGTGCTTTGCTGAAATGCGCGGCGAGCTGCGCGGCCAGGTGCAGCGTCTCATCGGGGACGGGGGCACCGCCCGTGCGCAGGATGACGTGTGAGCCGGGGATGTCGCGGACATGCAGCCAAATGTCATTGGGGGCGGCCGTCTTAAAGGTCAACGCGTCGTTCTGCGTGTTGTTCTTGCCGATGAGGATGACCGTCCCGTCGGGGGCGGTGAAGGTGAACGGTTTTGCGCGGCGGTCTTTGCTGCGTTTGGGCAGCTTCTCATGGAGATAGCCTGCCGTGATGACTTCATCCTGAATCTCAGCGACCTCTGCGAGCCGTGTGGAGGAGTCAAGCGATGCCTCGATGCTCTCGAGATGGCGGATGCTCGCGGCGCAGCGTTCCTGCTGGACGGCGAGGAGGGCGCGGGCGCGCTTGCGCTTATCGTATTTCTTATAATACGCCTGCATATTCTGGATGATTGTGTGGCGGCGGTCGAGGGGGATGGTGATGGCCTCACCCGTCTCGCTGTAGATATTCGTGACGGTGATTTCATCGTCTGCGTGGTCTTTGAAGTTATATTGATAGGTCATGAGGTTGTCGGCGTATACCTTTTGCTCCTCGGCGTTCTCCGCAGCGGCGATTTCCGTATCGAGCTTGCCGTATTTCTCTCGTGCGCGGGCAAGCTCCGTGCGCACGAGCCGGCGGAATCGCTCGCGGTCGGGGATGACATAGCTGCCGAGCCTGCGGTCGGCGTCGCTCATGAGGGCGCTGACGGTCGGATAGGAGAGCCGCTGCGTATTGGGGAGCTCGCTGAGCGGGAACGCCGCCATCGCCGTTACCTTGCCATGTTCGTCAAGGCGCAGGGAGGGGGCGGGTTCCCTCATGAGCGCGCGGAGCTCTCTGAGGGCACCCGCGAGCGCCGTGAAATCTGCCGCATCGAGCGCAGAGACAGCGCTGTTTGGAGCAAGTCCTGCTATGAACGCGACCTCTTTCGCGGAGACGGGGCCAAAACCGAGACATGCGGCGATGAGCGCTTGGAAGACTTTGGCATCGGGTTCCCCTTGGACGCGCGCGATGATGTCATCAATCGCTGCCGAGCGCAGGTCGAGTTTATCCTGCGCGGGCGGGAGGGTGTAGGGCAGCCCTTTCAGAACGGTGCGGACGCGGCTCGAGTTCTCGCCGATGCGGCGCAGCGCCTCGACGATGACGCCGTCCTCGGTGAGGATGATGTTGCTGTATTTGCCGATGAGCTCGAGTGTGAGTGTGCGCGTGACGATGCGCCCCCCGCCCGCGATGACGTCGATGTCGAGGTGCAGGATGCGGTCGCGCCCCTCCTGCCGGACGGCAGCGATGCGTCCCGTCTCGAGCTGTTTGCGCAGCACCATGCAGAACGTCGGCGGTTCGGGCGGGTTCTCGGGTGCCGCCGTGATGATGTATGCCGCCGGGTTACTCGCATTCGTATTGATGTAGAGGAGGATGTTTTTGCCCGGCCGGCGGACGGAGAAAACGACGGACTGTTTGTTCGGCTGGGTAATCTTGTCGATGCGTCCGCCCGCGAGCGCTTCCGCCAGCTCTGCGGCGAGCGCGGACATAGAGAATCCGTCAAGGCTCATAAGGCTGTCCCTCTTTCGTAAGTCATATCGGGAAAATTATAGCATCCGCAAGGCAGAATACGCAAGCCGCGCCTTGCGCCGAAGGGAAAATCATCGCACTAAATGGCAGTATTCAAGAGATTGATTTTTTTTATATGATGGTATACTACCGATAGGCAAAGGTGAATCGACACACTTACCACAAACGATGACCCCCATAGAGAGCGAGGATGCGCTCCTATGGGGGGTGTATTGTTTTGGGACGAGTAGCCTCTACAGTGTATCATATTTGCCGGCTAAAAACAAAAAGACATGGAATAGAAGGAATCCCCCTCTTGAAATATAAAGAAGAGTAATATATGATAAACACGGGGTTCGTAAGAGTAATTGACAGAAAAGGTAAGGAAAACGATGGAGTTTACCAAATGGCAGGGCTGCGGCAACGATTTCGTGGTTGTGGATTTCCTTGATAAAGAGCCCGTGGACTTTGCGACGCTCGCCGTGCGCATGTGCGACCGGCATTTCGGCATCGGTGCGGACGGGCTGATGGTCGTCTGCCCGTCGGAGACGGCGGACATCCGGATGCGCGAGTTCAACCCCGACGGGTCGGAGCCGGAGATGTGCGGCAACGGCATCCGCTGTTTTGCGCGCTATCTCTATGAGTACGGGCGCATCGAGCAGGAACAGTTCACGATTGAGACGCTTGCGGGCATCCTAACGCCGCGCATCATCCGGAGCGGCGGCAAAGTGACGGCGGTCGAGGTGGATATGGGCGTGCCCGTGCTCGCGGGTGACGATATCTCCGTGCGCGGCTTTGGCAGGGAGCGCGTCGTTGCGGCGCCGCTCACGGTTGCAGGCGAGACGTACAAAATGACCTGCGTCTCGATGGGGAACCCGCACGCCGTTATCTTCGTCGATGACGTGGAGGATTTCCCCCTCAGTGAGCTCGGCGCACAGTTCGAACACCACGAACTCTTCCCACGCAAAATCAATACCGAGTTCGTCACGGTGAAAGACCGCACGCATGCGCGGATGCGCGTCTGGGAGCGCGGCGCGGGCATCACGCTCGCCTGCGGAACGGGGACATGCGCGACGCTCACGGCAGGCGTCCTGAATGGCGTCCTCGACCGCGCGGCAGACATTGAGGTCGACGGCGGCGTCATCCATGTCGAGTGGCGCACGAACGGCCATATCTTCATGACGGGTCCCGCTGAGCCGGTCTTTCGCGGTGTATGGCAGGGGACGGTATGAACGTGCAGCGCAGGAGCATGACGGGGTATGGGGCGGCGACGGTAGAGACGCCGGACTACCGCATGACCGTCGAGATCAAGGCGGTCAACCAGCGGTTTCTCGAGATCGCACCGCGGATGCCGCGCGCATTCGGCGCATGGGAGAGCGATCTGCGCGAGGCGATCCGCACGCGCGTGGCGCGCGGGAAGATCGACATCTTTGTGAACTTCGAGGATCGCAGCGAAAAAGAGTACGACGTCCACGTCAACGAGGGGCTCGCACGCGCCTATTATGCCGCGCTCGTGAAGGTCGCGCGCGCGGTGGATGCGCCGCTGAATGACGGCGTGCGCATCGTTGCCGAGAAGGACGGTGTGATCGAGGTCAGCGAGCGTGCCGACATCTCCGGCGCGCGCGCCGTATTCATGAGCGCCGCACAGCAGGCACTCGATGCGCTCGACCGGATGCGCCTGACAGAGGGTGCACATATCGCCGGCGACCTCCTCATGCGCGTGACGCGGCTCGAAGAGCAGCGCGCGCGGGTCAAAGAGATCGCGCCGCAGATTGTAGCGGACTACCGCGCACATCTCACGGAGCTCCTCGCCGCGTTCAAGGAGGTCGCGCCCGACGAGACGCGCATCATGCAGGAGGCGGCGCTCTACGCCGACCGCGTGAACGTAACCGAGGAACTCGTGCGGCTCGCGAGCCACTTTGCCCAGTTCCGCGCCATCCTCGCCGAGGAGGAACCCGTCGGACGGCGGCTCGATTTCCTCCTGCAGGAAATCAACCGCGAGGTGAACACGATAGGCGCCAAGGCGAACAACGCCGCCGCACAGCAAATCGTCGTCGCGATGAAGAATGAGGTCGAAAAACTGCGCGAGCAGGTACAGAATTTGGAGTGAGTACATGGATATCAGACCGGTGAGCATCGGTTTTGGTGATATTGTTTTTGCCGGACGCATCGTCGCCATCGTTGCGCCGACATCCGCATCGGCCAAGCGCATGGTGCAGGACGCGCGCGATACGGGGCGGCTCGTCGATGCGACGTACAAGCGGCGGACGCGTGCCGTCATCATCATGGACAGCGGTCACATCGTGCTCTCGGCGCTCCAGCCGGAGACGATTGCGCACCGCGTGAGCGGAGACAAGGAGGATGCAGAATGAAAAAAGGACTCCTCATCGTCATCTCCGGCGCCTCGGGCACGGGCAAGGGCACCGTTTGTCATGCGCTGCTCTCGCGCGAGCCGGATATCGCGTTTTCCGTCTCTGCCACCTCCAGAGCCCCGCGTGAGGGGGAGGTTGAGGGGCGCGAATACTATTTCCGCACGCGTGCAGAGTTCGAGGCGATGATTGCGGCGGGCGCATTCCTCGAGTATGCGGACGTCTACGGCAACTACTACGGCACACCGCTCGCCCCCATCGAGGAGCGGCGCGCGGCGGGCGAGGACATCCTCCTCGAGATTGACACGCAGGGCGCGCTGAATGTCATGGAGCGCTGCCCGGATGGGACGTTCATCTTCCTCCTGCCGCCGTCTTTTGAGGAGCTGCGCCGCCGTATTCGGGGGCGCGGCACAGAGACAGAGGAGGAGCTCCTCTGCCGGCTGCATGCGGCACAGGACGAGATACGGCTCGGCAGGAAATACCGCTATGCGGTCGTCAACGATGCGGTAGAAGACGCGGTACAGCACATCCGGACGATTCTCGCCGCGGAGCGGTTCCGCGCGGATATGAATCCGGCACAGTTTGAGCTAGTAGAGAGCTAGGAACGAGGTACGAACAATGAAAACGAATGCGGAAATCGGCATGGTGAACCCCTCCACAGACGAGCTGCTGACGAAGGTGGACAGCCGCTACGGCATGGTCGTGCTCGCGGCAAAACGCGCGCGCCAGCTCCTCGAGGGCGACCCCGTGAAGTCAGAGCTCGCACGCTCGACCAAGAATGTCACGAACGCCTTTGAGGAGATTGCCGAGGGCAAGATTAGCTACGACCTCTACAAGGAGAGCATCTGACCATGGCGGCGCTTGCGGGACGCAGCATCGTCCTTGGCGTCACGGGCGGCATCGCCGCGTATAAGGCCGTCGAAATCGCAAGCCGGCTGAAAAAATCGGGCGCCGAAGTCCACGTCGTCATGACGCGGGCGGCGGCGTCCTTTGTCGCGCCGCTGACGTTTCGCGAGATCACAGGCAGGGCGGTCGCGACAAGCATGTGGGCGGAGATTCCCGCGCATCATGTCGAACATATCGCGCTCGCAGAGCTCGCGGGGCTCGTCCTCGTCGCGCCCGCAACCGCGAACTTCATCGCAAAGGCGGCGGCGGGCATCGCCGACGACCTCCTCACAACGACCGTCCTCGCCACGCGTGCGCCGCTCTACATCGCGCCCGCCATGAATACGGGCATGTGGGAGAACCCCGTCACGCAGGAGAACGTCCGGCGCCTCACGGGACGCGGCGCATACATCATCCCGCCCGCAGAGGGGATGCTCGCCTGCGGCGCGACAGGCGCAGGACGCCTGCCGGAGCCGGCGGGTATCGTTGCAGCCATCGAGCATCACTTCATGGCAGCAAAGAGCCTTGCGGGGCGGCGCATCATCGTCACCGCAGGCGGCACCGAGGAGGCACTCGACCCCGTGCGCTACCTCAGCAACCGCTCCACGGGGCGCATGGGCTATGCCGTCGCGGCGGAGGCGGCGCGGCGCGGTGCCGACGTCATTCTCATCTCCGCCCCCACGCATCTTGAGACGCCTGCGGGCGTGCGCCGTGTGAACGTGCGGAGCGCGCGGGAGATGTACGCAGCCGTTATGGCGGAGTATGAGCACGCCGACGCCGTCATCAAGGCCGCGGCGGTCGCCGACTACCGCCCCGCAGAGCTCGCCCCGCAAAAGATTAAGAAATCAGACGGAGAGCTGACGATTACCCTCACACGCAACCCCGACATCCTCATGGAACTCGGACAGAAAAAGACACACCAGGTTCTCGTCGGCTTTGCCGCCGAGACCGAGAACGTCGAGGCCTACGCACAGGGCAAACTCACAAAGAAGAACCTCGACTTCATCGTCGCGAACAACGTCGCCGAGGAGGATGCGGGCTTTTCTGTCGGCACGAACCGCGTCAAGATATTTTTCCGTGACGGCAGAGCCGAAGAACATCCCCTCATGGCAAAATCTGCGCTTGCGGGGATTATTCTCGACCGGTTGGCGGAGGAATTTGCGCGGTAAGCGTCGGTAGGTCAGGCTGACCGCGATGCCGACAGCTGCGTATTTGTCGCACTCATGCTGGAGATTATGCGCGATACACTCAGGGAAACGGAGATTGTTGGCACATAGCGAGGTGACCGGAGATGACGCAGGATTTACGAGAAAAGACCTACCTGGAAGTGAATCTTCCCGCCTACCTGACCCATGATATTGAGGCACTCGTACAGGGGGAGCAGGATGACGTCAGCTATGTGGACTGCCTCCTTGACGAAGTATACGGCTCCATCAACTGTGCTGAGGTCGACCAGGAAATCACGCCGGAACAAGCACTTTACCTGCGGCAAAAGTATCTCTGGGGAAGGAGCACGCCGGAATGATAGACTTTTCCCCCTGCGAGATTGATACGTTCAGAGCCTATGGCGGCGGCAACGGAAATAAGATTGGCATTGTATATCAAGGCAAAACCTACATGCTGAAATTTCCTTCCGCAGATAAAAAGCGCGGCGCGTATACGAACAGCTGCATCAGCGAATATCTCGGATGCCGTATATATGCAGCGACAGGACTATTCGATGTCCAAGAGGTGCTGTATGGAACGTATACTGCCCACGGCATTGAGAAGGAAGTCGTTGCCTGCCGGGACTTTACCGGCGACGGATTTTCGCTCATGGAGTTTGCCAAGGTAAAAAATGCGCATATCAGAGAAGGACTTGAGGGCTCCCCCGGGTACTCGACCGAACTCGATGAGGTGCTCGAAACAATCGATGCGCAGCATCTCGTTGACCCGTTCGAGGTGCGGCGATTCTTTTGGAACATGTTCATCATGGACGCCTATTTGGGCAACTTTGACCGCCATAATGGGAACTGGGGCTTTCTCGTCAATGAGAGGGAGCGGACGGCAAAACTCGCGCCGGTTTATGACTGCGGCTCCTGCTTATATCCGCAGCTCCCAACAGAAAAGATGCCCGCTATCATGGAAGACCCGAACGAGACCAATCACAGGATTTATGTCTTTCCAAATGCGGCGCTCAAGATTCACGGGCAAAAGATAAACTACTATAAGTTCATCGCGGGAAACGCCTATGAAGAATGCACGGCGGCACTCAGGCGCGTACTGCCGAGAATTGACCAGGATGAGGTCGACAGTATAATCACGTCCTGTGACTTCCTATCACCCATACAAAAAAAGTTCTATATCAAGATGCTGAGAGAGCGCAGGGAAAAGATACTAAAAGCCGCACTGCGCAGCATCGGAACATAACGCCGTCCTGCCTACTAATCAATCAAAGGTCATAAGGAGGAGACGTTCATGTGGAAACGTTGTAGATTACTCGTCTTTCTCTGCGCTGCCCTCTGTATCGGCATGGGGGCCCGTACCGCCGCCGCGGAGAGCTGGGCGGAGGTCGGCCGATATACGCATTCCTATCAGAACGCCGAGGGAGTTGGCGTTGATGCGATCAGCAAAGGGGCGAGGATATCATGAGCCTCGACGAAGGGCGGATTACACGGGACGGCGGCGTTCCGATATGGTAACCTGCAAAACAAAGTAAACATCAACGGCGGTCATCGGTGATTTATGCTATACTAGGCGGCAGAATCAATATCGTATGTTCATGTCCGGTCCGCGTTCTACTCCGGGGATGAACCGCCGGCATAGATGCAAGATTCCTCGGGAGGAGATTGGATGACCTACACCGCACATTATATATCACCGCTCAGGGATATCCTCCTCGCAGAGCGTGCAGGGGCTCTCGTTGGGCTCTGGATTGCGGGGCAGGACTATGCGTCAGACCTCTGCGGGGAGACCGTAGAGGAGCGCGAGACGCCGCTCCTCCGGGAGACGAAGGAATGGCTCGTGCGTTACTTCGCGGGGGAGCGCCCCGCCGTAGAGGAACTGCCGCTCGCCCCGCGCGGGAGCGCGTTCCGGCAGGCTGTGTGGCGATTGCTCTGCCGCATTCCCTACGGCACGACGACAACCTACGGCGCGCTCGCGCGGGAGGTTGCCGCCCTGACGGGCAAATCCCGCATGTCTGCGCAGGCGATCGGCGGCGCCGTCGGTCACAATCCCATCTCCATCATCATCCCTTGCCACCGCGTCGTCGGCACGAGCGGCAGCCTCACTGGATACGGCGGCGGCCTCCCAATAAAGATTGCGCTCCTCAAACACGAGGGCGTCGATATGAGCGCGTTCTTCGTGCCGAAACATGGGACGAAACTCTGATTCGTGTTATCATGACAACGTATTGAATGGAAAAGCACGCCCCGTCATTTTGGGAGCGTGCTTTTTATCGTCTCAAGTTGTTTTAGCTGGTCGCGTTTGCTGTAGATAATGTTTAGAACGTATACGTGCCGCTTATCTTCGTCAATTGTGTAATATACGTAAAAGTTTTTGACAAGAAGACGCCGAATGCCGTATGTGTTCCACGGTTTGCGTTCAATCGGGCGTATGCGGGCGGGCATTTGGGAGAGGCTGTCGATTTCTTTTTGGAGGCTGCGCACAAAGGTGCGTGCAGTTTCCGGAGCAAGCAAAGTATTCGTAATATAATCAGCGATTTCCGCGATGTTTGCCTTGGCGAATGGTGACATCAGTACATCATATTGTGTCATGGTGCATACCGCTTTTCAAGCTCGGCAAAGACTTCTTCACAGGGACGGCATTCGCCGGCAAGAACGGACGCATAGCTTTCTTGCAGCATTTCATCTACTTCCTCATCGGTCATGGTGTCGAGTGTGCGCGGCACCTTGGGAAGGGTCAGAGAGAACGGAATGCCGTTGCGCTCGATGATTTGACGGTACAGGGCATTGATGACGACGGATACGGGAACGCCGAGACTGCGGAGAATATCCTCCGCCTCCTTTTTCACATTGTACTCGACGCGTGCGCTGACTGTTGCGTCTTTCATGAGACCACCGCCTTTCACTTTGATTGTACTACGCCGTCCTGCGGATTGCAAGATTATATCAAATACAATGGACTTGTGGTAAAATTCTCGTCCTCCCCTTGACAATGCCCCGTACTTTGGTTACAATGCGACGTATAGAAGAGAATATACCTCATCCAGAGCAGTGGAGGGACCGGCCCTACGA
>CAUQAR010000055.1:0-10651 GCA_963515775.1 uncultured Selenomonas sp.
GTTAGATTCCTCTAACCTCTCTGCATTGTGTAGTTTTCAGGGTACATTGTCACGCCGGCACAGGCCGCAGCCTTCATCAGCGCGGTTTTTATAATATAACATAATGTGTTTTCTGCGTCAAGGCTTCGAGCGTATTTTTTTAAGTGCGTCTCCCGTTTCACAGTCCCATTGCGTGGGCGATGAGGACAAGTATAACGCCTGGAATCCCGAATACGCCCGCAACGAGGGCTTTTAAAAATGTGATCTCAATGCCGACGCCGAAGAGGTTGATGCCCCACAGGATGATGGCGCCGACGATGCTGTTCGTAATGAGTTTCCACAGGATGCGAAACGGCAGTGAAATCAGTTTGCTGAGAATACACAGCAGTACGATAGCGACGGCGACGCCCGCACTCATATCCATTCTATATCTCCCTCCTGTTCTCCATGGCGCGCGAGAGTGTGACCTCGTCCGCGTACTCGAGGTCTCCCCCGACGGGCAGACCGTGTGCGATGCGTGTGACGCGTACCCCCATGGGCTTGAGGAGCTTCGCGATATACATCGCGGTCGCCTCCCCCTCGACGTTCGGATTGGTCGCCATGATGATCTCGCGTACGTCCGATGTGCCGACGCGCGTGACGAGTTCTTTGATGCGCAGGTCGTTCGGCCCGACACCCTCGATCGGAGAAAGCGCCCCGTGCAGAACGTGATACACGCCGTCATAGTCGTTCATCCGCTCCATGGCCGCAACATCCGGCGGCTGCTCCACGACGCAGATGACGCCGTGGTCGCGCTGCTCCGACGTACAGATGGCGCAGGGATCGGTGTCCGTGAGGTTAAAACAGGTCGAGCAAAAGCCGATCTTTCGTTTCGCCTCGACGATCGCGGCGGCCAGCCGCTCTGCGCGCGCCATATCCATGTCGAGGACGTGGTAGGCGAGCCGCGCCGCAGTCTTCGCCCCGATGCCGGGCAGCGCGCGAAACTGCTCCATGAGCTGCGTGAGCGGTGCGATATGCTGCATTTAGAGGAGTCCCGGCGGCAGCCCAAGCCCGCTCGTGAACTTCCCCATCTCTGCGGCCATCATCTCGTCGACTTTCTTTGTGGCCTCATTGAACGCCGCCGAGATGAGGTCCTGCAGCATCTCGATGTCCTCGGGATCAACTGCCGCGGGTGCGATGACGAGGCTTTGTACCTGCTTCTCGCCGTCCATGACGACCTTCACGGCGCCGCCGCCCGAGGTGGCCTCGACGGTGCGCTGTTTCAGCTCCTCCTGCATCTTCTTCATTTCGCTCTGCATCTTCTGGACTTTTTTCATCATGCCGGCCATATTGCCGCCGCCGTTAAACATATGGATTCTCCTCTTTTTCTATAATACTGTCTCTAGCGTAACAAAAAGGGCTGCCGCCGTCAAGTCTCTGCGTCGTCCGGCAGTTCGTCCCCCATCATCTCCGCCTCTTCGTCAGGCGTCGGCTCATACACTTCGTAGGCCTCGTCCTCCGCCGCAGGTACGGCTACGCGCCGGCGGGGCGCCGCGGAGCGTTCAACTTCTTCGACCTGCGCGCCCGGCCCTGCGATCTTGAGCAGTTCCTTGACCTGCGCGGGATATTCCGGTGACGGCGCGGAGGCCGTCTGCACAGGCGCGGCATCTTCCTCTCCGCCCGTGCAGACGATGTTCATCGGTCGTCCCGCCAGCTCTGTCATGACTTCTTCAAATGCGGTGCGGTGCCGTTTGGTAATATAATCGCGCGCCATATCGGAGGACGGACGAATAAAGAAATGCGTCTCGGTCATGCCCTCATAGCCGGCGCCCGAGAGCAGGGAAGCCGCGAGTCTGTTGCGCGTCTTGAGCGCTGCCTGAAAGCGCTGCCACAGCTCCATGTCGAGCTTGCGCGGCGCGTTGTCCGCCGTCGGTGCAGGCGCATCTCTCCCCGTACGCGGCGGCTGCGGTGCGGCGGCTTTGGCAGCGGGGACCAGGCTCTTGCGCGCGCCCGGTTTCTGTCGCTCCTCACCCGGCGCGGGGGTGGCCGTCTGCGGCCGGGGTGCTGCGGCAAGCGCGGCTGTGAGCTGCTCTACCTGCGCCTCCAGCCGCGCGATGCGCGCGGCAGCCGCGCCCGTCTGCACGTCGCCCGCCGTAGCGTGCGGCGTCGCGATGGCCGCATCCTGCAACGGTTCGCGGCAAAGCGAAAGCAGCATCGCCTCCGCAGCGATGCGCGGCTGCGGCGCAGTGCGCAGCTCCTGCATCGTCTCATTGATGCGGCGCAGGATCTCCATGATCTCTTCCTGTGTAAAGCGCGCCGCAGCCGCGCGCAGGGTCTCCTCCTGCGCGCCGCAGAGTTCCGCCGCGCCGAGGCTGCCGCCGACGCCCGCGATCATGAGACTGCGAAAGTGCAGCGCGAGTTCCGCAAGGATTTGTTTCAAATCCCGTCCGCTTTGCAGGAGTTCTCCGAGATTCGTGACGAGTCCTGCTGCGTCTTTATCCGCAATCTGCATCGCAAGCTGTTCGATGCGTGCGCGGCCGACCAGCCCGAGCGCCTCCTGCACGCGCGCTACGGTCAGCGTCCCCTCGGCGAGCGCGCTGCACTGATCAAGGATGGAGAGTGCGTCGCGCATCCCGCCGTCCGCCGCCACGGCGATGATGTCGAGCGCATCCTCTTCGGCCGCGATGCTCGATTCCCGGCACACATAACTGAGCCGCTCCCGAATCTCCGTGACGGTGATCCGGTGAAAGTCGTAGCGCTGACAGCGCGATTGGATCGTCGCAGGCACCTTGTGCGGCTCGGTCGTCGCGAGGATGAAGATGACGCGCGGCGGCGGTTCCTCGAGCGTCTTGAGCAGCGCGTTGAACGCCTCCGTCGTCAGCATATGCACTTCGTCGATGATGTAAATTTTATAACGGCCCGCGGTCGGCGCAAATTTGACCGTCTCGCGCAGGTCGCGAATCTCGTCGATGCCGCGGTTCGACGCCGCATCGATCTCAAAGACGTCCATCGACGAGCCGTCGCCGATGGTGCGGCAGGAATCGCACTGCCCACAGGGAGAGAGTGTCGGCCCCTCCGTACAGTTCAGCGCCCGCGCGAGAATCTTCGCCGTGCTCGTCTTGCCCGTGCCGCGCGGACCCGTAAAGAGGTAGGCGTGACTCGTCTGCCCCGACGTGACGGCACGCGCGAGCGTACGGCTGATATGCTCCTGCCCGACGAGATCGGCAAAACACGTC
Source organism: uncultured Selenomonas sp. (assembly GCA_963515775.1). GTDB lineage: Bacteria > Bacillota > Negativicutes > Selenomonadales > Selenomonadaceae > Centipeda. The sequence goes on from CAUQAR010000055.1 coordinate 3,195, forward strand.
GGCCGCCAGCGGCGGTAGAGCGCAACATAGGACATGAATGAGCCTCCTTTCACGCAGCAGATATATCCTTTTCCAACAAAAAAGCAGCCGTACGGCTGCTGTCATACTCCGATTTCTCCCACGGCAGGCCGCAGCTCCCAGGCGTCCTCGCGGCACATGCGGCTGACCGCTTACCGCTGCTTCCTTCCGGACCTGACGGGGTTCACAGGGCCCCATTGCGCGAGACCAAGGCACTGCAGCCCGCCCTGAGAAAAATCAATAAAAATGGCGGAGAGTGAGAGATTCGAACTCTCGGTACGGTATCACCGCACACACGCTTTCCAGGCGTGCTCCTTCAACCACTCGGACAACTCTCCACTGTGCTCTCAAAAAAGCTATTCACTTCTGCAACGAGAACTAGTCTAGCACGAGGTGGGAAGGATTGTCAAGGGAAAATTAGGCGTGACGCAACAGTTGGATGCATAGCTAGGCATTCGACGATATGACAACGCTGTGCGCAAAGATCGCGTCTCACGTCTTACGCCAAGACGCGCGAGAGCCGTACCAGCTCCGGGTCCAAGGTTTTCTTGTTGTTGACGGCCTCGAAGAGGTTCACGCTGACGACCTGTCCCTCGTTGAAGCTGAATACGACGTCGTTGACGCCCGAGATGATGGCAAGCGCCGCCTTCTCTCCGAGCATGGACGCCTTGATGCGGTCCTCCACCGTCGGCGAGCCGCCGCGCTGGATATGTCCGAGGACGGAGACGCGCGTGTCGATCTCGGTCTTTTCACCGATGATCTTGCCGATCTCAATGGCGGAGCCCGCCCCCTCGGCGACGACGATGATGCTGTAGCGCTTGCCGCGCTCGTACATCTCCTGAAGTTCGATGCTGATCTCCTCGAGATCGTAGGCGACCTCCGGCACGAGGATGTATTCCGCGCCGCCCGCGATCCCGGACATCATGGCGAGCCAACCGGAGTGCCGCCCCATCACCTCGACGAGGATGATGCGGCGATGCGCGGAGGCCGTGTCGCGCAGCTTGTTGATCGCGTCTACGATCGTATTGCACGCCGTGTCACAGCCGATCGTGTAATCCATACCCCAGACGTCGTTGTCGATCGTGCCGGGCAGGCCCACGATGGGCATACCGGTCTCCTTGCTCATCAGCGAACCGCCCGTCAGCGAGCCGTCGCCGCCGATGATGACGAGCCCCTCGATGCCGCGCTTGCGCAGATTCTCAAACGCGACTTTGCGCCCCTCGGGCGTCATGAACGACTTGCTGCGCGCCGTGCCGAGGAACGTGCCGCCGCGCTGTATGAGGTCGCTGACACTGCGCGTCGTGAGCTGTTCGATATCGTCATGCACCATGCCGCTGTAGCCGTTGTGCACGCCGTAGACCTCGACGCCCTCGTAGATGGCCGTGCGCACGACCGCGCGCGCCGCCGCATTCATACCCGGGCTGTCCCCGCCCGACGTAACCACCGCGATTGCCTGTTTCAGCATAAAACATCCCCCGTCCCATATCCGAATACGCCCCGTCATCGGGGCGAATTGATTTCTGCTCTTATTCTACGAAAGCGCACGCGAAAAGTAAAGCCTTTCGCAGAAAAAACCTGTGCGCTTGAAAAATACTACGAATTGTAGTATGCTGGACTTGATTAATTTAGTCAAAAAAGGAGGTTCCCATGCGTAAGGTCAACATGCTCGAAGCCAAGACAAACCTCTCTCGTCTTGTTCAATCGCTCGAAACCGGCGCGGAAGATATGATCCACATCGCGCGCAACGGCACGCCGGTTGCGCAGCTGACACTGATCCGCAGCGTGCCCGCCGCCCAGCGCATCGGCATCGCAAAAGGAAAATTCACCGTGCCCGACGACTTCGACCGCTGGGACGAGGAGATCGCGCATATGTTCGGAGGATCAGAATGAAGATTCTGCTCGACACCCATATGCTCCTGTGGGCGCTCACGGCGGATGCACGTCTGGCGCAGCAGGCGCGCGCAATGATCGAAACCGATCGGAACGATGTCTATTACAGTATCGTGTCCATTTGGGAAGTGGAGCTGAAGCATCTCCTGCACCCGGCTCAGATGTCTCTCAATGGCCGTGCAGCGGCATCCTATGCCAAATCGTCCGGTTTCCTCTCCCTGCCGATCAAAGAAGACCATATCTTTGCGCTGCACACACTCTGCCGCGCCGAAGGTACGCAGCCGCACAAGGACCCGTTCGATCGCCTGCTCATCTGTCAGGCAAAGGCAGAGGATATGCGCTTCGTTACGCACGATACGTTGCTCTCGGGCTACAATGAGCGCTGTATTTTTATCGTATAATGCCATCCTCTTTATTTTAGCGCTTGACTTATAGTCCGCTCCATCGCTTATAATTTCTAAAAAGATATTTTTTCGCGTGGAAAGGACGGGTTTCATGACCATTAAGGAAGTCAGCAAAAAATACGGCATCTCCACCGACACGCTCCGCTACTACGAGCGCATCGGCCTCTTTCCGCGCGTCAAGCGCACGGCGGGCGGCATCCGCGACTTCGACGAGGAGGCCTGCGAGTGGATCGTGTTCGTCAAGTGCATGCGCGACTGCGGCGTCCAGATCGCACCGCTCACGCAGTACGTCGCACTCTCCTTCGAGGCAGGCACAGAGCGGCAGCGCCTCGATATCCTCAAGGAGCAGCATGCGCGGCTCATCCGCCAGCGTGATGAACTCGACGCGACGCTCGCGCGGCTGGACAAGAAGATACAAAATTACGAAACAGTGCTGAAGAAAAAATGACAACCGCGTTATGCGGCCCGTCTAGGCACACAAAAATCCCGGCCAGGACCAATTCCTGTGCCGGGATTTTTTCATCGATTGACGCATCCGAAGACTCAGATGCAGCGCAAGAAACGCCCGCGTCACGCCTTAGACCTTGAACCTGCCGACCAACCCGTCGAGTTTTCCCGCGAGCCCCGAGAGATGCTCCGCCGTCGCGGCAAACGCCTGCAAGGAAGCGGTCTGCTCCTCGATCGCGGCCGCCGCGTCCTGCGTGAGTCCCGCGATCTCGTCCGCGGCCTTTGCGATGTCCTCCGATACCGCCGCCGCACACTGTGCGCCGGCGCGCGTCGCCTCAACGGAGGCGTGGAGCGCAGAGAGCTCCGCACCGCCGTCGAGCCCCTGCACATACTGCTGCATCTCTGAAATGTGCGCAGTCATGCCCGTCATACTCGCCGAGAGTGTCTGCATATCCTCGTTCTGCTGGTTCGCATTGCCCGCCACATTGGTGATCGCAACGGCGGCGTACTCCACGGCCTTACTGTTCTCAACGCTCGCCTGCCAGAGGTTCTCGGAGAGGCCCGAGACTTCCGCGGAGCAGTCCCGTGTCTCCCGCATGATCTCACGCAGTTTGGCGATGAAGGTATTAAAATAGTATACGATTCGCCCGATCTCATCGTCTCGATCGGCGTGCAGCTGCTGCCTGAGATCCCCCTCGCGCCCCGCAACCCTGTTGAAGGAAAGGGTGAGCGCGGCGAGCGGGCGCAAAATCTGCGTGATGATGATGTAGGAGGCGCCGCCGAAGATGATGAGCGCAAATACGATGACGGCGACGGCAATGTTTTTGGATACGGCGATCTTCTCTCTGCTGTCGCTGTCATAAACGCCGACGAGGGTATTCACCGCCGCCACATAGTCCGCGGTTTCGGCCGCTACCTTCGCCTCCGCCGCTGCCTGCGCTGCGGGCGAGGAGGCGTCGAGCACGGCACGGATATCGCTGCGGTACGCCGCCCACAGCGGCTTCACCGTGTCGAGCTGGCCGCGCACGTCCGCGTCGGGCGCAGGGATGTGCATGGCGGCGTCGCCTTCTTCCAGGCTGCGCAGGAGGCCGTCATACGCTTCGAGCTGCGCCTCCATGTCCTTTCGGAGCGCCGCGGCCTGCGCCTCATCCGCCGCATCGAGACGCGATGCCATCCACGCGAGCTGATACGCGTGCATCCGCAGAGAACCGGAGGCATTGACCGCCGACGCGTCTCCTTGGAGGCGTTCAAATGTGACAAAGTTTAGGCCGACGAGTCCGATGATGAGTGCGAAAAGGACACCGAGCGCCGCCCGCAGTTTATTCCGAATCGTCATATACAATGTGCTCCCCCAATCATTCCATCCGGTCGATAATCCTCTTCATTATAACATAAAAAATCATCGTTGGGGTGGAATTTATGCAGCGGCGCAACAGAAAAGCGGTCATAGGGGCGGATGCTCCTATGACCGCGCAGCGGACTAGAGTTTCACGAGTTCGCGCAGGCGCGCAAAGTCGATATAGGTTTCGGTATCCGGATGTTTTTTCAAATATCCCTGATGCTCCTCGGCCGCGGGTGCAAACGATACGAGCCGCTCCATCGTCGCGTGCATGACGCGGCGCGCGTCGGCATTATGATTCGGATCGTTGAGCACGAGCGCCTCGCCGGTATCGGGACAACGCCCGCGCCCGGCGAGAAAACTCATGTGCAGCGCGACCTGCGGCTCGTCCTCTCCACTCTCGTAGAACACGCCCGCCCGGTACGCGGGACCGCGCACATAGCCCTGCCCGTCGATGCTGTACGGCGTGACGACGGCGAAGTGGAGATCGAGGATCTGCGAGATGTCGATCTTCTTCGGATCGAATGCGATCTCGATGCCCATGCGCCCGCCCGCAGCCCCCGTCGCGACGTCCTCATGCCGGGCATGCTCCGCCGCGTTGATGTAGCCCGTGCGGACGGAGACAATGCCGCGCCGCCCGGCAAACACTTCCTCTAGTTCGTATATATCCGCGCCCGAGAGCGCAATGCGCTTGGTCACGGTGTCCACCTCCTCTTCAGTTCGTAAAGAGATCGACCTGCCGCCCCGCGGCACGATGCACGTCGAACACGCCGAGGAGCTCGGCGACTGCCTGCGTCGGCGAGATCTCCCCGGAGATCACGGCCTGCTTGATCTCCGGCATACGCCCGCGCACAACGGCATCCTCAAAGAAGAGGTTGTGCAGGTGCTCGTCGATCATGCTGTGCCTCCAGTCGAGGAGCTGACTCTCGCGCCGTTTCTTCCAGACGCCCGTCTCCTCCGTCTTGTCGCGGAATGCGCGGATGACCGTCCAAAGCTCAGCGAGTCCCGTCTTTTCGATCGCGGACGCGAGGTAGGCATGAGTCGCCCAGCCCGGCGTCGCGGGGCGGATGAATTCGATCATGCGCTCGTACTGACCGCGCGCGACGCGCGCCTTGAGCAGATTATCGCCGTCCGCCTTGTTGATGACGATGGCGTCCGCGAGCTCCATGATGCCCTTTTTGATGCCTTGGAGTTCGTCACCCGCACCCGTCAGTACGACGAGCAGGAAGAAATCGACCATGGAGCGCACGGTCGTCTCGGACTGCCCGACGCCGACCGTCTCGATGATGATGACATCGTAGCCAGCGGCCTCGCAGAGCAGCATGGTCTCGCGGCTCTTGCGCGCGACGCCGCCGAGTGTGCCGCCCGCAGGCGAGGGGCGAATGAACGCCTCGGGCCGGCGCGAGAGCGTCCCCATGCGCGTCTTATCGCCGAGGATGGAGCCCTTCGTCACAGAGCTGGTCGGGTCGACGGTGAGGACGGCCACCTTATGCCCCGCGTCGCAGAGCATGTTGCCGAACGCCTCGATCATGGTCGATTTGCCCGCACCCGGCACACCGGTGAATCCGATGCGCAGCGCCTTGCCCGTCCGCGGCAAAAGGCGTTGGAGTACGCGCTGGGCGAGTTTAAAGTGCCGGCTGCTGTTGCTCTCGATCAGCGTGATCGCACGCGAGAGCGTCATGCGGTCGCCCTTTTCGACCCCTGCCACATAGTCGTCCTCCGTCATAATGAGACGGCGGCGCGGGCGCGCTGCGCCGCTCACGAGTTTCGGATTGATATTGCCGACCGTGAGATCCTTGATCCCCTCGATGCCGCCCATGACGGTCGTGGTGAACTTCGCGTCGGCATCCTCGGGCACCCAGTCGGGACGTTCAGTTGTATAGTTATGTTGCTCTTCGCTCATAATTCCTCCTCTCTTTAGCCGGGACGCGATCTTTGCGTCCCGCCTTCACATCTCCATACGAGATATATTGTATGTTTTTCTCATGATTTCCCTTCGCACTCCTGCCGCCGTCACTCGATCCGGGGCGCAGCAGCGCGGCGCCCCTACGAGGGCGGCATAGCTCAAAGCATCTTCCCATAGAACGGGATGCGCCCCTCCCCGGGGCGGAAGCTTTGATGCATCGCGCGAAATGAGGAAAACGCGAGGAAGGCGTAATATTTACAAAATCTTATCAACATACGCCGCCCTCGTAGGGGCACGGCGTGCCGTGCCCCCCCCGGCTTGTTATGGCGGCGCAACGTAACGCCGCACGCAATGACGAAGCGAGGCGCAAAGATCCCGCCTCGGTCGAATGCGAAAAAGGCTATTGCACGATATAGTGCAACAGCCTCCTTCCTGCGCGGTCAGCCCGCGGCTTCTTCCTTCGCGCGCTCGATGAGTAGCGTCAGGAGTTTGATCCCCGCCTCGGGGATGTTCGTGCCCGGCGCGAAGATCGCAACGGCGCCGTGCTCATAGAGGTTGTCATAATCCTGCACGGGGATAACGCCGCCGATGCAGACCATGATGTCGTCGCGTCCAAGGTCGCGCAGCGCGTCGACCAGCTGCGGCAGGAGCGTGTTGTGTCCTGCGGCGAGCGAGCTGAACCCGACCATGTGCACGTCGTTGTCGACGGCATCCTGCGCGGTCTCCTCAGGGGTCTGGAAGAGCGGTCCCACGTCGACGTCCCAGCCCATGTCGGCGAAGGAGGACGCGATGACCTTCTGTCCGCGGTCGTGGCCGTCCTGGCCCATCTTCGCAACGAAGATACGCGGCCGGCGGCCCGTGAGTTCCTCGAACTCGTCCGCCATCTCGCGGGCGCGTTCAAGCTCCGTCTTGTCGCTGAACTCGGAGGAGTAGACGCCGGAGATCGTATGAATGACCGCCTGGAACCGGCCGGAAACCTTCTCCACAGCGTCGGAGATCTCTCCGAGCGAGGCGCGCGCGCGCGCCGCGTCGACGGCTGCCTCCAAGAGGTTGCCGTTGTCGCGCGACTCCGCGGCCTTCGTGATGCCCTCGAGCGTGCGGCGCACATCGTCCGCATTGCGCTCTGCGCGCAGTTTCTCGAGGCGCTCGACCTGTGCCTGACGCACGGCCGTGTTGTCGATCGCGAGGATTTGCAGCGGGTCTTCCTTTTCGAGACGGTACTTGTTCACGCCGACGATGCTCTCGAGGCCGGAGTCGATCTGTGCCTGACGGCGCGCCGCCGCCTCCTCGATGCGCATTTTCGGAAGGCCCGTCGAGATGGCCTTGGCCATGCCGCCGAGCGCCTCGACCTCCTGGATATGCGCCCATGCGCGGCGGATGATCTCGTTCGTGAGCGCCTCGACGTAGTAGGAGCCGCCCCACGGGTCGATGATCTTGCAGACGCTCGTCTCGT
>CAUQAR010000056.1:0-10316 GCA_963515775.1 uncultured Selenomonas sp.
TGTGTCTGCGGATCAGCTGGCTGTGATTATCCACTATTTATCAGTGATTCCCTAAGTGCAACACAATTTAGCAACAAAAAAGACTCATAACGAAAGAACTTATGTTGTAAACGAAGCCCCCTTGCCATCAAGCCTCTTGGAGGCTATAATAAAGGTGTTCTACAAAAAATTCGCAGTGAGCTGATGAAGGAGGAACAATAATGAATACTGTCACACTTCAATTAAATGATGAAGAACAATCCATATTAGCAAGAGCAGCCGAATTATATGATGGCGATATTCCCTCAATGATGAAACAGTTGGTATTTGAGCGTCTCGAAGATGAATTTGATTTAAGAACGATTGCGGATTACGAAGCACGTGAACGCCGTGGAGAGACAGAATATTATTCAGCAGAGCAAATGTGGCATATGTTGGGGCTTGATGATGTACACCGTCGTATTTGAAAAACAGGTATATCGTCAGCTAAATAAATTAGATCCTTTCACCTCATTTATGATTCGTAACTGGATTAGTAAAAATCTTGAAGGTACGAACGCCCCTCGTTCTCACGGAAAAGCGTTACAAGGGGCATTAGCAGGTTATTGGCGTTATCGAATAGGAAACTATCGATTGATTGCCCGTATTGTTGATGAAGAGCTCATCATATTCGCCGTGTCTGTTAAACACAGAAGCAAAGTCTATCGCTAAAAAAATCCCCCGTCGTACCGAGTAGAAATACTCGATACGGCGGGGGATTTTTCATGTGTGATGGTTGCGCATCACAAGATATTTCATCGTGCGAAGCTGCCGCGATGCGTTTGCGGCAATTAGAACTTGTAGGTGACTTGGAACCGCGTGTAGTTGCCAAGGCGGAACCGTTCGGGGCCATGGAGGGTATCGCGCGTGTTGATGCCCTTCGCATCAAAGGTGTAGAACAGCTCGACGAGCCAGTTCTGCGCCGGGACATAGCCGCCGCCGAGCGTAAAGCTCTTGATGCCGTCGAGGTAGCGGTCGGGCAGGGCCTCCGTGCCGTTGCCGCCGAAGAATGCGCCGTGCTCAAAATGCTTGTAGTCGACGAAGGCATTCCAAGTGCCGGGACGGTCGGTGTCGGACATGCCGATGTCGAGACGTGCGACCCAGAACTTCGGCGTACTGCCCGTTTGACGGCCTTTTGCGGTGAATATGTCGGTGCGTACGGGATGCTCAAAGACAGAGCTCCCGTTCATATACTTGCCAAAATCGGTGCGGTTCATCCCGTAGTCGAAGGAGAACGTCGTCTGCTTGCCCATCTGCCACTTTGCGCCGAGTCCGATGACATCCGCCAGATGGCTGAAGCTGCGCTCGTCGTTTTTCAAGTCAGGGGTCTGTGCGGTCCCGTAGTCGTGTGCGGCACGCATCGTGTACGTCTTATCGCCCACGGTACGCAGATACCAGGCTGCGATACCGAGACGAGGTGTGATCTCCGTGCGTGCCTGCACATAGAACGCCTTGTCAATCGGCGGGATGTCGTCCTGCTCGAGGACGGTGCCCGATGTCTTGATGAGGTTGCCGACGATGCTGCCGAGCGCGGCGCGCGGCAGCTTGTTCTCGGACTCGCTCTTCGTCAGGGCGTTTTCCAGTGCTTCCATATAGGCGAATACGACGTTGTTCATATCGAGTCCGTAACGGTCGCGATTGGATTCATCTTGGTACTGGCTCTTGTAGAGCTGCGACAAGACATCGGTCGGCGTGAAGGTGTACTGGACGGGCCAGCCGCTGGTCGTTTGCGTAACGATCGAGTGCACGCGTTTGAATTTGTAGTTGCCCGCCGGAGAGGAATCCGTGGAGCTCGTTCCGGTGGTGCCGCTCAGCGTCCAAACTTCATCGAGCGGATCGGTAGCCCCGTAGAAGTTCCACGCTTCCTTTGCGCGGAATTCCGCAAGCTTGTCATACGCTTCCAAGAGTCTGGTCTGGTTGTTTTGGATATAGGAATTATCCGTGCGCAGCCCGTCATCGCTTTTCGGATCGATGGCGAAATTTCGGTTCATTTCCTCCTTGAATGCTCGTTCCTCAGGCGTCTCGTAGCCGTTGATGGTGCCTTCGTACCAAAGCTCCGCTTTCTTGAGCTTGACATTGCCGTGCTCGTCTTCCACTTCGTAAAGCACCTGCTCGTTGACGCTGGGCTTGAACGTGATCAGCTGCTTCGCCAGATCATCTCCGTACGCCTGCTTGACAATACTGTGCAGACGCTTAACGACCTCTATTTGTTTTGCCGCCTTTTGCGCCGCAGTCAGTGTTGTATCGTCTTGGATTTCCTTGAGCTGTTGGTAGAAGAAGAGGCTGTCTGTTTTTCCTTTGTAGTTTGCCTCATATTCCTCCGTCAGCTTTTTGACATCATCATCGCTGATGCCGTAGGATAATCCCTCACGCAGGATACCCAGCAGTTCCGCCGCCGTCGGCGGCCGATAGAACGTCTCGTAGGTGGAATGCGTATAGGCGGAATCCGATATGCCCGTGCTGTGCTTGAATGTGCCATAACCGAGCCGCACCTGCGTCTTTGTTCCCGTATAGACCGCACGAATGCCGTCGTATTCCTTGCCAAACCAGTAGCCCGTGACCCCCATGGGTTCTGTCAGACGTCCGAGGGAGAGATCCCATTTCTTAATGTTCTGCGTGACGTCTGCTTGCTCGAGGCGTGCCTTGTTGAGACCGCGCGACTCAGGCAGGGTGTCCGTATTATCAACATGGTTGGTCCCCGAGAGAGAACCGAGCACCTTCACGTTTGTGTGCTCGCCCACGCGTGCATCCGCACCGATGCGGATGCGCTGCTCAAAGCCGTGCGCGTTGGCATCCTGCATATTCTTTTCTGCCGAACCGACAGAAGACGTTGCAGAATAGGTCGACTGCGGGCGGTTTGTTCCGCCGTGTGCCGCCCAACGCATGCGGTAGTCGCCGATGAGGGAGACGCCCTGCGCCTTGCTTACGTCAAATGGACGATTGAGGAAGCTGCGCAGTACGGCCTCTTCCTGCGCACCCGGTTCTGTTGCACCATTCGTGATCAGGCTCTTTTTTTTGCCGCCGCCCAGAGAGTCAAACTTAAAGTTCGCACCGATGCGATAGAGGCGCTCCTGTGTGGCGCGGTCATCGTCGCGATGGTTGAAGATGTTGTTCACGCCGATATAGACCATGGCATCGTCGCTGATCTGCTTCTGCAGCATGAAGTTCCAAATGCCGAAAGTCTTTTCTTCATACTCCTGCTGCTGATAGACTGCGCCTGTATGATCGAGAATGTCAGGGTAGTAGTTGCGCCCGTTGGCAAGCGTGTTGCTGTCGAGCATCTTGATATAGTAGTCGCCCCAAAGGGTTGCGCCCCAACCCGTTTTCTTGTCCTCGTAGGAAAGGGAAATATCTACCTTGTGCGTCGGGCGGTCGAGCAGCCTGCGCGGCATGAGGGGATCGCTCTTGTTGATGGCGTGGAGGTAAGTATAGCCGAGCTTCGTACTCCAATGAGAATTGAATTTATGACGTACCTCGGCCTCGAGCCCCGTGATCTCTGCTTTTCCGATGTTCTTGAAGCTGTAGATCATATCGGGGGCGCGCATCCACTTTGCGTCACCTTTGAGCTGCGGCACAAAGTCTTGAAGCTGTCCCGTGAAGTAGACGGTCATATAGTCACGGATACGGTTGTGAAAAAGACCGATGCGCCCGTAGGTATTCTTATTCTCACCTTCAAGACTGACATCGATATTGACGGACTTCTCGGGCCTCAGGTTCGGATTGCCTGCCCACCACCAGCCCATCTTTGCAACGCCGATGCCGGCAGGGCTGCTGCCATACATCTCCCAGTTGTAGTAGAGCTCGCCCATGCCGGGTTCGGCATAGCTCGTGCCGATGTTTGCCTTGAGACGCCGATGTGGATCGCCGCCGACGTTGTGCGTCATGCCGAAGCTGCCCGATACGTTCGTGCCGAAGAGATTGCTGTGATCGACGCGGATGATCGGATAGAGCAGCGTATTGTTCGAGACCTGCCATGTATCGCCGATGAAGAAATTCTGCTTTTTGATCGTGGCACTGCCAACGGTAATGCGCTGATCACGATCCCAGTATTCCTCGAGGAACTTTTTGCCGTTCAGTGTCGGTGCGTTATCAACGAGCGCTTTGCCCCATTCAAAATATTTGCCGACGATATTCGTTCCGGCATAACCGGGATTCTCTGCCTGTAGTTTTGCCTTGAAGTTGTTATAGTCATCCCAAAAACTTGAGGGGGCGTCAATATCTTCTCCTGCGATTTGCAGCTTTCCCATCCAGTTCTTCGTCAGTTCGCCTTTATCCAAGCGATATTTGCTATAGTCGTCATAAGTAACATTGGGCTTTTTATTTGTGGATGACTCGTCTTTTCTTATATCATAATGGTAATATTCGTACTCCATATCCCATTCCGGCGCGTTATTGGGACCGGGACGGAATTTATAATCATGGATATGCGACCAGACGTAATTTTTTTCGTCACCATCACGAGTTAGATAGTCTCGTTTTTCGACACGCAAACTCTTATCATAGTCCCACGGATTGATGCGGCGTGTGGAGATGTTCGGAGAACTCTTGAGACGGCTGCCCTCGCCCTTTTCGTTCGTAAAGCCGAAGCCGTAGGTGAGGAGATGCTTGTCGTTGATTTGGGTGTTTGCGGACGCTTTGAAGTCGAATTGGCGATGATCGACGTTGTCGATATAGAGCAGCTCATTTTTCCCTTGGTACGCAGATTTGCCGTCGTAGTTCATGAGCGATACGTCGTCTTCCTTGATGTTCGTATAGTTCATCTCGATGTTCCAGTCGGTATTCCCGGCATCGCCCCGCCAGCCAACGTTATAGGCATTCCGTCCCGTCTGCCGCTTGAAGCTGCGCATCGGTTCGAGATCGCTGTCCGTTGTCTTAACATCGCGAATGAGGTCTTCGGTATAGCGATCGACACGGAACTCGAATTTGTTGTGTGCGTTCGCATCGTAGCTGCCAACAAGGCCGATACTGGCCGTATCCCCGTAATAGCGGAGGGTATTCTTTCTAAAGTTCTTAAACTTATAGTCAAACGACATACCGGATTTACTGCGTGCAACGCTCGCATACACCGGAACGATCTCACGCTTGCTGCCCGAGAGTCCGAGACGGAGCTTGCCCATCTGGCCCGAGTCCGCGCGCAGGAAGAAGTTCGAGAACGGGATGCCTGAGTCGCCCGCCACGCGCAGACCTTCCCAGTTGAACTGGAAGCGGGGGTCTTTGGTCGCCTTGCGCGTGATGATGTTGACGACACCACCGATGGCGTCCGATCCGAACTTCGAACTGGCCGCGCCCTGGATGATCTCGATGCGCTCGACATTCTCCGTGCCGAGGCGCATGACCTCGTCCGCCGCGCCCGAGTATTTCGCGAGATCGCCGAGGACGGGCTGTCCGTCGACGAGGATCAGCGTATGACGCGGCTCTGCGCCGCGGATGGAGATACCGACGCGGCCCATGGCATCGACGGTGCGGGAGACGCCCGTCTCGCTGAAGATGATGTCCTCGACGGATTTTGCCTGTTTCTTCTCTATATCTTCCTTCGTGATGATGGTCTTTTGCTGGGATTCATACTTCGCCTCTTCCTGTGCGATATCCGCTTCCACGTGAATATCAGCAGTAGAGACAGAGTTGCCCCCCCCCTGTGCACCATCGTCCGCCCATGCGGTATAGGCGGGCAGCGCGAGCCATGCCGTTATCGCGTAAGAGAGCAGCTGTAGGGATCGTCGGCCCTTTTTCTTGATCATGTGGTTTTCCTCCATAAACAACCAACAACTTTGTTCCGTTTTCTATTTGGAACGATGCGTCGGCCATGTTTTGTCTGTAGATTTCAGGCAAATTGCAATCCGATTGCACTTCATATCAGCCGACTTAAATGAAAACGATAATTGTGTTAAAAAGCGCAGACCCAATTATAATAGCGAACGCAATTCATTACAAGTGTTTATGGCAACATTTTCAAAATTTTCTTCTCTCATGAAACGCATGAATGTGTATTCATGTTATCCGTTCAGTATTTACAGGAAGGATGGACCGCTGCCTTTGCGGTCTGATGGGCGAGGGGATCATCGCGCGTATGTTGCTGTACAGAAAAAAAGCCGCCGCACTTTTTCGTGCAGCGGCCCGTTCTATATATGCCAGTTATGTTGCTGATGCGATCGGAATGCAGTCCATCGGCGTGTACGGCTTGATATCGACGACGGCGCTGCCGTCGAGGGCGTCGAGATGTTTGACGCGGAGGACGTTGCCGTCGCGTTCGATAAGTTCTGCGATGCAGAGGGAGAGCGGGTTCGGCCGGCCGGGCGAACGGCTGGCAAATACGCCGTGAATTTCACGCGCGGCGGGCGGTAGCGTCTTCAGGATGTCGCGTTTTGCCAGATGCGCCCAGTAGAGGATGATGAGATGCGTGTGCTTTTCGATGCGGAGCAGGCCGTCGGCGAATGCGGGGAGGATCTCGATCTCGGAGACGATGTCGCCGAGAGCACCCTGCCGCGGAATATCCGTGAGTTTTTGGTACGCGTTCCGGACGATGCCGATTTCCTGTAGCGTCATGGCCGTTCCTTTCTCAATCATTCCACATCCAGTGACGTAAGCCTTTTTCCTTCCGGTGTCTCGGCGAGACGCAGCATGAGGAGCGGGTACAGCGCCTCGACGGGGAGAGCGCCGCCCGAGAGCACGCCAAGCTCGGCCGCGCGGACGCCGACCTCATAGCGCGAAAGGTCCGCGCCGTCATACACGCACTGCGTCGTGAGAACAACGGTACAGGCAGCGTCGCGGGCATCGACGAGTGCGGGGAGGAGGCTGTGCTCGTTGATGAGCGGCACGCCGCCGCTGCCGAATCCCTCAATGATGAGTCCGCGGTAACCCGCCTCGATATGCACGCGTATGATATCCGGAGGGATGCCGGGATAGAGTTTGATGACGGCGACGCGTTCATCGAGTACGTCGCGCAGGTGAAACGGCACCGCGGGCGCGGTCTGTATATCTGCTATATCCGCATCAATGGAAATTTCCGGCGCGTCGATGCTGCGAAAGGCATCATCACGGACGGTGTAAAGCTTCTTTGCGGCATTGCCACGGATGACGCGTCCGCCAAAGGCGAGCACGACGCCGGGGTAGCCTGATAGGGCAACGCGATGCGCCAGACGCAGGTTGTCCTTCGCATCGGAGCCGGATACGCCGAGCGGTCGCTGCGATCCCGTGAGTACGACGGGGCGGTCGATCTCCTCGAGCATGTAATAGAGGGCGGCGGAGGTATACGCCATCGTGTCCGTACCGTGTGTGATGATGAATCCGTCATAGTCTGTGCGCAGGTCGTCGATCTCGCGTGCGAACTCCTCCCAATACGCGGGTATGATATTGCAGGAGTCGAGGGAGAGGTAGTCCAGCGTTTCGATCTCGTCCCACTCCGTACCCATCGCCGCGCGCAGCTCTTCGCCCACGAGGGCGGGGCGCAGTCCGTGTTCTCCGCAGCGTGACGCGATCGTTCCGCCCGTTGCAATGAGGAGTATTTTGCTCATGTGCGCAGTCCTTTCTTTTCTCTCCTATGTGCGGTAAAGTCGATCCACATGTGGCGGAGCGTGATGATGGGATGGTACATGAGCATACGCGGGCCGCTGTAGCGCATGACGTCGCGAATTTGCGCGCGCATGTCCTTGCTGTAGCAGTGCACGGGGCAGACGGAGCAAAAGGACTTGACGTCCATGCGCGGACAGCCGGTGATGCGGCTCAGCGCATAGGCGTGCAGCCGGCGGCAGTCCGGGCAGAGTGCCGCCGCGTCTGCGGATCCATCCCGCCGGGACTGCGTGCGGCCCGTGTGGTTCTTGCCGCTGCAGTAGATTGCGATCATCTTGGTCATAATATCTGCTTCGTGGGCACGCTTTTGTTCGGTGTTCATATTTGCGCCTTTCATCGGATGCTGTTGCGGAAATGCGGTATAGGCACGGGGGTCAGGGTGTCGTGTTGCGTGCCGCGCGTGCTTTCCGGAACTTTTCGAGAAGATCCATCTTGTGCTCCATCTTGTGCACGCATGCGCGCGCGGCCGCGCGATCCTCCGCATCGGGATGCGCTGCCGCGCGCACCCAGCGTTCTCGGGCTGCGGGGCTGTTGTGCGTGTCGTCCGACGGTCCCTTTTGACGCTTTGCGATGAGGGCGGGGGAGAGTTTCCCCTGTGCGGAGAAGGTGCCGAGAATCTCGCAACCGGTGCCGAGGAGATAGCCCGCGCGCGCAAACGAGGTGACGGCGTGCTCTGAGCCGACATCCGCGCCGTGCGTTTGGAAGAGCACAACGCGCGCGTTCTCAACGCACGGCAGATACGCCTTCATGCGGTCGTCCGGGCCGCCGCGCCGCAGCCAGTAGCCGAGCGCGACGACGTCGTAGGCGGAGAGATCGGCGGGGGCGTCCTGTATGCGAAAGAGATCGGCGCCGGATTCCGCCGCCATTTCCTCGGCGATCGCCTTTGTGTTTCCCGTTGTGGACGAATAGATGACGACCCATTTTCTCATGCAGGCACTCCTTTGACTTTTCTGCGTACTTTGTTACAATGATTCTATTATATTACCGCATACAAAGCGGTTTCCGCAAGTCCGTCATCACAGAAAGGGGAATTCATGGCACGACCGATTCGTCACGCAGCGGCTCTGCTCTCCACGGGGCATATGCTGGTGGACTTTTATGCAAATTTTTTGCCGATCCTGCTGCCGCTTCTGATGGTGCAGCTGGATCTCTCGCTGACGATGTGCGGCGTGCTCGTCATGGTCGCGTCCGTGACGACGAATATGCTCCAGCCCCTCTTTGGTCATCTGATGGATCGGTGCAATTTCGCGCCGCTGCTCATCGGTATCGTTCCGGTCGCGGCCATTCCCATCTGTATGGTGGGATTTGCAGAGCATCGTTTGGCGTTGTTCTTTCTTGTGGCAGTCACGGGCACTGCGGTGGCTGCGTATCATCCGCTCGCCTCGATGCTTGTCGGACGCACGGCGGCGCCAGGGGCCGGCAACAGCGTGATGAGTTATTTCATTGCGGGGGGGAATGCGGGGATGGCGCTCGTGCCGATCGTCCTTGTGGCATTTCTCGAACAGCTCTCCCTCGCATATCTGCCGCTTCTCGTCCTGCCCGGACTCGTCATCGCGCTGCTCTTCGCGCGCTCGGGTCTGCCGCAGGTCTCGACGCTGCCGCAGGCGACGGCGTCGAGACCGCCGCTCCTGCGTGTGCTGACGGCGCGCACGACAGTGACGCTCAATCTCGCGATGGGCCTGCGGTGCTGGACGCACGGTGCATTCGGGACGTTTCTGCCGCTCCTTCTCGTCGGGGCCGGTGAGAGTACGACGGCGGCCGGGACGTTTCTTACGATCTTCATGGTCGGCGGCATGGTGGGCGGTCTTGTGGGCGGCAGTCTCGCCGACCGCCTGACGAGCCGGACGATCATTGTCGGCGCGCTGCTGCTCGGGATTCTCCCGTGCGCGTATTACTTCACCCATGTCGCCGCGGACGCGATGAGCGCGGTGATCCTCTTTGCCGCGGGATGCTGTCTCATGGCGCCGCAGCCCAGCTCCATCATCTGGGCACAGCGGGCACTGCCGGAGAATGCGGGCATGGCGTCCGGCATGATGCTCGGGATGTCGTTCGGCCTCGGCAGCATCGGCGTCGCGCTGACCGCGGTCCTCGGCGATCATATCGGTCTCGCGCCGGCGCTTCTCCTCTCCGTTCTGCCGCTGCCGCTTGCGGCCTTGCTCTCGTATATCACGCCGGAGCCGCAGATGCGTTGAATCTATATAAAAATTCTATATAGATTTAGTTATTATTTAGATGAAAAATATTAATGCGATTTATTTTGCTCGAGCTATTGAAAAGTGAACGCGATTCAAGTATGATATAGGCGTTGAATAAGGATGAGTTTTATTTTCAACGAGGGGATATGGATCAATATAAAGGAGGTTTATCATGCTGCATAGCAAGAGTTGGGACGGTTTTGAAGGGGGCGTCTGGCAGGAGGAAGTCAACGTCCGTGATTTTATTCAGCGGAACTACACGCAATACGACGGCGACGAGAGCTTTCTCGCGCCGCCGACGGATGCGACGAACCGCCTGTGGGCGCGCGTACAGGAGCTCCAGAAGGAGGAGCGCGCGAAGGGCGGTGTGCTCGATATGGAGACGGAAGTCGTCTCCGGGATTACGGCGTATGGACCCGGTTATATCGATCCCGCGCTCAAGCGGCTCGAGCGGGTCGTCGGCCTCCAGACGGACAAGCCCTTGAAGCAGGCATTTATGCCGTACGGCGGCATCCGCATGGCGGAGGAGGCGCTCGA
>CAUQAR010000057.1:0-10096 GCA_963515775.1 uncultured Selenomonas sp.
GTTCAAGCGTCTCTTCGTGGACAACGGATTCACCTACTATCTCGACTCGAAGAACTCGCGGTGGGTGCTGCGGCCGAACAGCAGTGCGGAGCGCATGATCGAGGCGTGGGTGCGCCTCGTGGAGAACACGACGGGCGGGGAGGTCGCGGACGATGCGAATGTCCGCCCGAGCAAGTATTTCCTTGAGCACTATTACATCAGCCCCGCGCGGCGCGAGATCATGTTCATCTCGGAGCTCGAGGTGACGGGGCGCCCGGAGAACGCCATTCATGAGCGCCCGTACGACACGGCGAATTGGGAACGCCTTGTCCCCGGCTCGATCGAGGACGACCTCTTCGATGCCATCGTGGCGCAGATGAAGCAGGCACCGGGCGAGCGCCGCGGGGTTCTCAGCGGGACCAGCGGGATGAGCCTGCGCGACATGCTGGAGGAGTACGGGCGCATCTCGCTCTAAACATTGCGGGAGAAGGCAGCAGGCGGACGAAGTTCTATCGGTATCGGGATATGCATCAACAAAGGAGCTGCATATGGGTCTCTTGGGCAGATTTACGGGCGGCGCGGAACCATCTCCGCGCAGGTTCGGCGATGCGATAAAGGCGGCGTTTGACGATGAGGAACTCTACTATGAGGATAAGGTTTCCGACGACGGCACAGTGCATTGTTTTTACATGCGCAATGAGCTTGTGGACGGCATAGTGGTAAAGGTCGCCGTCTTCGTCGATGAGGAAGATGCGGACGCCAAGATAACGATATTTGATATTGCGCATTTGGACGATAACGCGATGCGGACGGCGCTGCTCTGGAAGATGAACACATGGAACACCGATTACCTGCATACGAAATTTTTTCTCGATGAAGGCCGCGAAGTGATGCTTGATATGGACATTGCACTGGATATGCAAGGCGGCGCATTTCAGCCGCAAAATCTCGTGTCGATGATAGACGTGGGGATGGCTACCGTTCAGGCTGTTTATGACGAGCTGATGGAGTGCTGCGCCGCAGGCCCCCGGCAGGATGAAGAGATGTGAGAAGAGACTTTGCCGATAGCCTTTTGGGCGGATTTACGGGCGATGGAACAAGAGGCGCGGCAGGGATAGATGCGCCGCGCAAAGCGGAATTGATTGACAGGGGATACATGCGGGAGGACGTTTTGAAGGGAAACGGATGTAATTACGACCGATGTCAGGTCACGGGCCTGCTCAACATGATGCAGTTCATGCGGCATGTCTCCGTGCTCATGCAGGAAGGTGCGGCGGGAGCCCTCACGTTCCTGTATTTTGATATAGAGAATTTCAAGAGCTTCAACCAGCGCTACGGCTTCCCGCAGGGCAACCAGTTCCTGCGCCACATGGCAGACCTTTTGCGCGAGACGTTCGACGGAGATCTCCTCGCGCGGTTCAACGACGACCATTTCGCCGTCGCGACGCGGCGCGAGAACATCGCGGACTGCATCCGGTACATCCACGAGCATATCCGCGGCTACGAGCTGGGGCTTGCGATGGAGGTCAAGGCCGGCATCTACCGTCCCGGCGCGGACGTGCGGGACGTCGCGCTCATCATGGACCGCGCGAAGATCGCGTGCAACAGCATCAAAAAGACCTACGACCTCACATGGGCGGAGTTCGACCCCGCCATGGAGGAGGACATCAACTTCCGCAGCTACATCATCCGCTCGTTCCACGAAGCGATGGAGCAGGGGTATATCGAGGTGTTCTACCAGCCCGAGATTCGCGTGATGACGCGCGAAATCTGCGGGTTCGAGGCGCTCGCGCGGTGGCGCGACCCGATCCACGGCATGATCTCGCCGGGGGTCTTCGTCCCCGTGCTTGAGGACGCGCACCTCTCGCCGCAGCTCGACCTCTACATCATCGAGCAGGTGTGCAAAGACTTTCTCTTGACACGGCGCAACATCCCCGGGTGGGAGCCGCTGCGCGTCTCCGTCAACATCTCGCGCGCGGATTTTCGCCTGATGGACGTATTGCAGGCCATCGAGGACATCCGCCTGCGCTACGACGTCGAACGCACCATGCTGAACATCGAGGTCACCGAGGGCGCGCTCAACGAGGACGAGGCGTTCCTCCAGAGCGAGATCGCGCGCATCCGCGCCGCTGGATACGAGGTTTGGATGGACGACTTCGGCAGCGGCTACTCCTCGCTCAACAACATCAAAGAATACGTCTTCGACGTGCTCAAGATCGACATGGCCTTCCTCCGCTCCTTCGAGACGAATCCGAAGTCCCGCGTCGTGCTCCGCTCGATCGTCAACATGGCCAAGGAGATCGGCATGCACACCCTCGCCGAGGGCGTCGAGACCGAAGAGCAGTTCGCATTCCTGCGCGAGATCGGCTGCGAAAAGGTGCAGGGGTATCTGTTCAGCCCCCCGATGCCGATCGAAAAGATGGTCGCCTACTGCCGCGGCGGCGCGGCCGCGCTCGCCGTCGAGCCGTTCGCGCTCGCAGAGTACTACACGCAGATCGGCGCCATCAACGTCCTCTCGAGCGAACCGCTCGAGCGCCGCGGATCGCCCGAGATCGGGGACGCCCCCTCGCTCGCACTCCTCGAGCGACATGACGGCGAGATTCGCTACCTTTACCAGAGCCGCATGTTCAAGCTGTTCCTGCGCAGCATCGAACTGGACGAGGAGAGCGCGCAGACCGCGCACTACGAGCACCGCCTGCATCAGAACCGGCGCATGATCGCGCGCATGATGGACGAGGCCGAGCGCACGGGGCGCGAGGCGTACACCGACTTCATCACGCGCAACTCGTTCAACAGCGTGCGCCTGCGCCTCGTCACGCGTGCCGCAGACGAGACGCGCGCCGTCTTCCTCATGGCGACCGTCAACATCTCGCGGTTCAGCCCCGAGGCCGGCTCCATGCAGGAGGCGCTGAACCAGATCGTCGCCCTCTACGACCGCATCGACCTCTTCGACCTCGGCGCGCACAAGGTCACGCAGCTCTACCGCGACGTCTGCGAGCCGCGCTACGTCGAGGACGACGGACACTTTGAAGAACTCGTCGCGCGCTACGCAGAGGAGATGATCATCCCCGAGGAGCAGGCCGCGTTCAAAAAGTTCTACAGCGCGCCGCATCTGCGCGGCATCTTTGCGGATAAAACCGCGCGCGGCCACGTCGCCGTCCTCTTTCATAAGCGCATGAGCGACGGAGAGCGCGTCCTGCGCCTGCATCTCCTCATCCCGTTCCACGTCGACCGGCACGACTACGTCATCGCCTGTGTCCAGACCATCGATGAAAAGGGCATCGGGGCCGTGCTCGCAGCGATCACGGAGTGAACGCAGACGTCTCGGCGCACCGTAAAGGGGCCGCTGCACGATATGTTCTTCGTGCGGCGGCCCCTTTTCGTCCCGGTTGCATTATGATGCGGCGCGCAGCGCGTATGATCGCGGCCGCGCGGCATATCCCATCCATCGGCCCCATGCGCGTTTTGCGCGGGGGCGGGGCTTCTTGCTATACTCCTCTCGAACAAAACAAATGTTTGAAAGGAGCAGATCGAATGAAGGAATTTTTGGATGCGGAGGCGGCCCCGCGCCGCCCCGTGCAGAGAGCCTACCCGCCGCTCTCGAAGGCGGACGAGGATGCCGTGATCGCGCGTGCGGTCGCGGGAGAGCGCGCGGCGCTGGAGGAGATGAGCGGGCGTTACTGGGGGCTCGTCGTACGCGCGTCCCGCGCCTCGCATCTGCGCAGCGCCGCGCTTGCCGCAGACGCCGAGAGCATCGCGGCGCTCGCCTTTCTCGAGGCCCTGCACGACTACGACCCGCAGCACGGCGCACCGTTCGCGGGCTTCGTGCAGAGCAGGATTCACATGGCACTCTATACCGCGTTCCGCAGAGAGCGGCGCCTGTGGGACAGAGAGGCATACCCCGACCGGGACAGCGGACCGGGCGACGCGTGGGAGCGCATCGGCGGCGCGGCAGAGCCGACCGAGGCCGCCGATCTGCGCCTCCTCGTGCGCGGGATCCTCGCGCGCGTCATGCACCGGCTCACAGAGCGCGAGAAGGCGATCCTCTCCCTCCACTACTTCCGCGACCTCACCCTGCGCCGCATCGCCGCCCTGCTCGGCACATCGGCGAACGCCGTCTCCAAGAGCAAGGCCAATCTCCTGCGAAAACTGCGTGCCGGGGCCGCGCTGCCTCTTGCAACGGCATGAGAAATATGTTATCCTATATTCGGTAATGAAATTGTAAAGGGGTTGTCATACATGGCACAGACCAGCATCAGTATACGCATGGACGCTGAACTCAAGAAGAAATTTGAGAGCTTTTGCGGCGCCGTCGGTATGAACATGTCCACCGCGATCAACATATTCGCCATCGCCTGCGTGCGCGAGCAGCGCATCCCGTTCGAGATCTCGGCGCAGCGCGGCATGCCCGGAGAGCCGCTCGAACTCTTCACCGATACGACGTGGGGTGAGGGCGAGAGCTGAGCGCCGGCGCGCGGCCGGGACACGGCACGTCCAACGAACTGCATACGGAACAGGGGCTGCCGCACGAAGGAATCGTGCGCCAGCCCCTTTATCTCGGCCGATATGCCGCGCGGTGTGAAGATTACGCATGCGGCAGGCCGGTTTCCTCTGCAATTTTTTGAATCTCCTCTATGGGCCGTTCCGCCATCGCGGCAATGTCCGACGTGGGAATGCCGTTTTCGAGGAGCTTTCGGATGAAACGGTTTCTCTCCGCCGCCATACCTTCGGCTTTGCCCTCGGCCTTACCTTCGGCTCTGCCTTTTGCCATACCCTTTTCCATGCCTTCGCGGCGGCCGTCCTCGAACCAATGTTTCTTCTCATGCCGGTAGTCGCGCTCGGCCATTTCTTTTTGCAGATACGCATGGAAGTTCGACGCGTCGCGCAGGAACTCGTCCGTTGCACTCCATGCGTCGTTGATCGCCGGTTCACTCATCGCAAGCTCCTCCATTTCTTCGTCTGACAAGTCGTTTTCAAAGTACACCATCCATTTTTCGAGCCGGCGCATCTCGCGCAGATCCTTGCGCGTGACCTTCGGCAGTTCGAGGAAGTGAATCTCGATGTCCTCCGTCAGCCGGTGCTGCGACCGGATGTCGTACAGCCCGTACATGTTGTGAAAGCCGGGCTGCGGCAGGAAACTGTACGCGAGCAGGTTGATCGTCACGGTGCGGCGCAGCGCCTTGTAGTCCTCGCTCCTTTTGATAGAGCCGCGGTAGAGCTGCGCCCAGTAGTAGAGCGTGCGGCGCTCCATGTCGTGCATGTTCTGCACCTGCACCTCGATGTTGAACTGCGTTCCGTCGCTCGCGACGCAAAAGATATCCAAGACGGTCGTTCTATCGTCGGGACCGTCGGGATCGACGGTGCGCTCGGCGAATTTCAGATCGACGACAGCGTCGGCTTCCTCGAACCCGAGCACGGCGTTGATGAAGGCGATTGTGATATTCTTGCGCTCCTCGCGTCCGAACACATATTTAAAGAGTACGTCGTTGAGCGCGTTAAAATTTCGCGTCCGCATACGGCACATCCTTTGCGTACAGATTTCTTTACATATTATAGAATATTTCATAGACGCAGGTCAAACGAAAAAGAGCCTGCCGTATTTTTTGCGCTTTTTTTCGCCGGTGTAACTTGAGCAACAGCCGCGGGCGTTCCTCTCCCCTATACTATAGGCATTGGTGAAAACTATTTTCATTTATATAGAAGGAGTGATTCCAATGGCAGAAGCAAAGAAGGCTGAACCGGGACATGAATTCCTCGCGCGGCTGGGCAAGACGCGCCTGCGTCCGGGCGGACGCGAGGCGACGGAGTGGCTGCTCGGCCACGTCGACTTCACCGCGGATACGCGCGTGCTCGAGGTCGCGTGCAATATGGGGACGACGATGGTAGCGCTCGCCGAGGCGCACGGCTGCCGCATCACGGGCCTCGACATGAACCCGCAGGCACTGGAGAAGGCGCGTGCAAATATCGAGAAACACGGGCTCGGGGACGTGATCGACGTCGTGGAGGGCAACGCGCTCGCGCTGCCGTTCCCCGACGCGTCGTTCGACGTGGTGATCAACGAGGCGATGCTGACGATGCTGCCGCGGGAGAAGAAGTCCGTCGCCGTGGCCGAGTACTTCCGCGTGCTGCGTCCGGGCGGCGTCCTCCTCACACACGACGTCGCGCTGCGCGTCCGCGACGAGGCGCAGGCCGCGGAGCTGCGCGCGGGCATCTCGCGCGCGATCGGCGTGAACGTCGATCCGCTCACTGAGGAAATGTGGCGCGATATTTTCCGCGGTGCGGGCTTTACGACCGAGGTGCAGACGGGCGATATGACGCTGCTCGATCCCGCGGGCCTCGTGCGCGACGAGGGCTTCGACGGCGCGATGAAGATCATCCGCAACGGGCTGCGCACGGAGAATCTCGAGCGCTTCCGCAGGATGTTCAACTTCTTCTTCGATTACAGAAAGGATGTCGCCTACATCGCCGTCGTGAGCAAAAAATAAATACGTCCTGCTTGGGAGAGCGGGCAGAGTCGTGTGAGAGATGAGAAATGGAGGAAAACGTCATGCAGATGAGAAAACGGCATGCTCTTGTCGCCGCCGTTGCCCTGTCTTTTGCCATGCCGTCCGGCGCGCTTGCTGCGGATGCGCCGGCGACAGGCGGTGCCGCGGTGCGCGGGGCGCAACCGTCACCTGCGCCGGCAGCGCTTGATACCTACGAGCTGGAGCCTGTGGTGGTGACCGCCTCGGGCTTTGAGGAGGAACTACGCCGTGCGCCCGCGAGCATCTCCGTCGTCACGCACGATGAGATCGCAAAACGCGGCTATACCGATCTCCGTCAGGTGCTCGACACGGTGGAGGGCGTCGATACCTTCGGCGCAACCGGCCGATTTGACACGGCGAATATCTCGATCCGCGGGATGGACAACGAGTATACGTTGATCATGGTGGACGGTGTGGCGCAGCATGGCCCCGGCATCGCGGGCGGCATGATGCGGAGCTTCAACCAGATTGCGAACGGCAGCCTTCCGCCTGTCTCGCAGATTGAGCGTATCGAGATCGTGCGCGGCCCGATGTCTACGCTTTACGGCGCGGACGCAATGGGCGGCGTCGTCAACATCATCACGAAGAAGGTCACGGATACGTTCGCCGGCAATGTCACCGTCGGCAGCACACTCGAGACGACCGACGGGAAGAAGAATACGATGCAGTACAGTTTTAGCGTCGCGGGCCCCGTCACAAGGAAAAAGGTCGGGCTCCAGTTGCGCGGCAGTTATCTAAAGCGCGGCGCGTCGCAATACGGCATTGAGGATCTCCCGCGCAGCTACGACAACTGGAGCCTCGGCGCACGGCTTTCCTATACGCCGACGACGGGCAGCAGCTATTATCTCGATATCGATCGCGGGCAGAATATGCGTGATGGACTGTTCGGGCAGCAGATGCGGGGACAGGCACGCCTGCCGAGTCCTCCCTTCCCGCCGAATACGGTGATCAACATGCGCGGCGACCTCCTCGGCGATATGGCCCAGCGCTTCGACCGGACCAAGGTCGTGCTGAACGGGGAACATCAGGCCGGGCGCGGCACATGGACGAACACCCTGTCCTTCCTGCGGAACGAGATGCACCTCGACGCGAATCCGGGCGGAATGATCACACCGTCTCTTGCGATGATTGCGCCGTTTCGGATGGACGCTGCGATACGCAATCACATTAAGAACGATATCCTCACATTCGATACGAGGTACGTTGTGCCGGCGGGCAGCGCGCACAAGCTCACGGTCGGCGGGCGCTGGCAGCGCGAGCGTGTGGACTACGAGGTGCGGCGGCAGATGATGCCGACGCCAAATGCGATGGCGCCGCAGCAGCAGAAAAATTTCATTCAAAATATGGCGCGCACGCGGAGCACAAGCGATGTCGGGCGCGTATCGCGCAGCACATGGGCGCTCTTTGCCGAGGATACATGGCAGCTCTCGGAAAAACTCGGCTTCACCTACGGCCTGCGCTATGATCGGCCCGAGGATTACGACGCCAACTTCAGTCCGCGCGGGTATCTCGTCTATCGGGCGAACGATTATTTTACGGTCAAGGGCGGCGTTGCGACGGGCTACAAGGCCCCGACGGCTCTCCAGTCGAGCCCCGTCGATATTCATCTCAATGTGGCGAATCAAGTCTACCGCGGCAATACGGCGCTCAGCCCCGAGAAGTCGACCACCGAGGAGATCGGGATCTACTATCGCAGCGGTCATGCGACGAACGTGCATCTGACATTCTTCAGCACCGACTTTAAGAATAAGATCGACCTCTCACCCGCCGTGACGATCGGAGGATTGCAGGTGCGCACCTATGAGAACGTAGGAAAGGCGCGCGTACACGGCATTGAGTTCGGTACGGGCTTTGACATCGCGCCGAAGGTGACGGCAGGGCTGAACTGGACGTTTACCACGAGCCGTATCAAGAGCGGCCGCGACGTCGGACAACCGCTGCGCTCGACGCCGAAACAGGCCGTGAATCTGAAACTCGACTGGATGCCGACGGATGCGACCGATATTTGGCTTTCTGGGCAGTACCGCAGCGGCATGCGCCGCACGAGTGCGCATGCCCCGGGCCTTGACGATACCTATCGTGCATTCACCGTTCTCAATATGGGGGTCACGCATAAACTGCGCGACGGACTCAGCGTGCAGTTCGCCGTGAACAACCTGCTGAACCGCGACTTTGACCGCAGCGTGACCGTCGGCGGCGAGCGATATGGCCTGTATTACGACACGCTCGACAACGACACGGGGCTTGGCGGCGGCAGCTATATCTCTCGCCGGAGTTTCTGGCTCGGCCTTTCGTACGACTTCTAAACAGATTGCGCGCAGCAGAAAGCACCGCGCGTCCCCGTCAAAAGTATGCCCGTCGGAGGAATATCCATCCGGCGGGCGTATTTTTATTGTCGCATACGACGCGGGAAAATAAATAATGATAAATAAAAAATAAAATACTAAAAATCGAGAAGAATTGTAAAAAATAGCGTAACCGCTCAGAACTGCTGAAGGTACTGCGCGTTCGATAGGTCGTGATTATCGAGGCAGTAGTCGATCGCCGTGCGGCCGGAGCTGTCCTTGAGATGCGTCTTCGCGCCGCCTTCGACGAGGATTTGGAGAATGACGTGCCGATCTTCGGGGCTGACGTTCCAGAATTTCGCGACACGGATCAGGGGGGTCATAGCAGAGCCCGGGGCGCGGTAGTTGACGTCAATCCCCTCTGCGATCAGATAGCGGTAGATGGCGGGACCGTCTCCGTAGATAGAGGTGTAAAAGAGGGCGTTTGAATGATCCTCGCCGACGGTGTCACACTCCACGGAGTTGACGTCGGCGCCCCAGTTGTGCAGGTATTGCACGAGGGAGAGATCGTTGCGGTCGACCGCCTCCACGAGGTAGGAGCGCAGCCGGCGGTAGTTCCCACGGCCCGCGTCGTAGCCGCGCACGTCCGCGCCGCGCTCGAGCAGGAACTGCATCATATCGCGGTTCTTGTTGTTCATCGCGCGGCCGAGCGGCGTCGTGTTCCAATGCACATAGTAGGCATTGATATCGACGCCGCGGTCGAGCATGTTCTGTACTGTCGCGAAGTCCCCGTCGTCGATGGCGACGAAGAGCATGCGCTCGTTCGTGTTCGGGTCGCGCTCGATGCAGCGCGTCCGGATGGCGTTGCTCGCGGCGGTGATCCCGTGTGCCGCCGCGCTCTCCGCTGCCGTGCTGCCCGATGAATTTGAAGAGCCGCCGAGGATGGCGCCCACGACGGAACCGAGGATGCCGCCGAGACCGCCTGCTTGTGCGTGTGCCGGAAGAGCCGCTGCGGAGAATCCCGCGCATAGGACGGCGGCTGCCGCGGTGACGGCAAGTTGTTTTCTCATGGATAACGCTCCTTCATGCTGCGGGCGCGTCTACCGCCCGAATAATGATTGGTTTTATATGAGGCAGAAATGAGTATAACATAAAAGCGGGGGCTTCTCAAAGGGAAAATATCGTGCGGGCAGGGATGCGGCGAAAAAAGAACCGACGCGTTCGCGCCGGTTCCGGTCTGATGATCCGTCCGTTTAGAATTTAAACTTGTTCGTGGTGTTCTGGAGGTCGGTCGCAAGGGTCGCGAGC
>CAUQAR010000058.1:0-9944 GCA_963515775.1 uncultured Selenomonas sp.
CGCATCTGTCGATGTTCCCATTCCACATCTGGTCGCCCGACGGCTATGCGGGCGCGCCGACCGCAGTCTCTATGATCAACGCGGGCGTACTGAAAAAGATCGGCGGCTATGCGCTCATCCGCATCGGGCTCTTCATTCTGCCGCTCGGGGCAAAATTTTGGGCGCCCGTCATTGCCGTGCTCGCGATGATCAACGTGGTCTATGCCTCCTATATTGCGCTTGCGCAGCGGGACATCAAGTATATGATCGCGTATTCTTCGGTCTCTCATATGGGCTATGTTTTGCTCGGCTTTGCGGCGCTGAACGTCGTCAGCGTCAGCGGCGCGGTCGCCTATATGGTGGCGCACGGCATCATGCTTGCGCTGTTCTTCTCACAGGTCGGCTATGTCTATGAAAAGACCGAACTGCGCAGTGTCGGCGATCTGTGGGGACTGGCGCATCACATGCCGCATCTCACGGTCGGCTTCATGCTCGCGGGGCTCTGTTCGCTCGGACTGCCCGGACTCATCGGGTTCGTGCCGGAGTTTACGATCTTTGTCGGCGTGATCGGCGTCTACCCGGTCATTGCCGTCGTCGCGGTATGCGGCATCATCTTCACCGCGTTCTATGTGCTGCGCATGCTGGCGCGCGTCCTGTTCGGGCCGCAGGTGGAGCGCTTCGCACATGTGCCGGACGAGCGGAAGATCGACATCGTTCCGCTCGTCGTCCTCGGTGTCTTTCTCGTGGGCTTTGGTGTGTTCCCGGGCCTCCTGATGAATGTCGTGGACAGCGGCGTCGCACCGCTTGCGCCGCTCTTTGATATGATGCAAGATGCACCGACGATTTTGGGAGGTGGGGTCTGATGCTGCCGATGAATTTTGCGGCGATCTCCATTGAGATCAGCATTGCGGCCCTCATGGCTGCGGTGCTTCTCCTCGATCTGCTGATGAAAAAAGGCGCCTCGCGCCGGCCGATCGGCTGGGCGGTGATCGTCGGACTGCTCGTCGTCCTCGCCGGCGCCGCTGAGATGTATCCGCCCGACGGGGGCGCGTCCGCCTTCTTTGCGGGGCTTTACATCGTCGACGGATTCTCCGTGTTTTTCAAGATCCTCTTTATCCTTGGGATCCTATTTACCGTCCTCTTTTCGCTCGACTACGCACAAGAACTGCTCCCGCACCGCGGGGAGTTCTACCTGCTCCTCCTCGCGGCGCTACTTGGCATGTGCGTCCTCTCCTCGGCGAACGACCTCATGACGGCGTTCGTCGGACTCGAGCTGATGACCGTTTCCTTTTATATCCTCGTCGCCCTGCGCACGGACGCGCCGCTTTCGGCGGAGGCGGGCATCAAATATCTGATCTTTGGCGCCGGTTCCACCGCGGTCCTGCTCTACGGTATGAGCCTCGTCTACGGCATGACGGGGACGATGGTCTTCCAGGGCATTGCGCAGGGACTCGGACTGGTCTTTTCACTCGGACTCATCGGCGTCGTTCTCATTCTTGCGGGCTTTTTCTTCAAGCTCTCGATCATCCCGTTTCACATGTGGGCGCCGGATGTGTACGAGGGCGCACCTGCGCCCGTGACGGGGCTGCTCGCCATGTGCTCCAAGGCGGCGGGCATCGCGATCTTCCTGCGCGTACTCTTTGTGGCCTTCCCGTTCCTTGCAGCCTATTGGGGGCATCTGCTCGCTGTGCTCGCGGCGGTCTCCATGGTCGGCGGGAATCTCATGGCGTTCCGCCAGACGAATATTAAGCGCATGCTCGCGTACTCCTCGATCGCACAGGCGGGCTATATGATGACCGCGATGGTTGCGACGAATGCAGCCGGGATCAAGGCGGTGCTCTTCTATGCGATGGTCTACGTCTTCGCGAACATCGGCGCTTTTGTGACCGTTTCCTATCTCGAGATGCAGCGCGGCAGCACCGATTTTGACAGTGTGCGCGGCCTCGCAAAAGACGCGCTCTTTCCCGCGGGTATCCTCATGATTGCGCTGCTCACGATGGCAGGGATTCCGCCGACCGCGGGCTTCGTCGGGAAGATCTATATCTTCTCCGCGGCGATCGATGCGGGCTATCTCTGGCTCGCGGGCGTCGGCTTCGTCATGTCGATGGTGTCCGTCTACTACTATCTGCTCGTCATCAAGGAGATGTTCCGCGACGTCGAGGCAGGAGAGACCGCAGCACAGAAACCGCTTCGCCTGCCGCTCTCGGCATACGCCGCGGGCATTGTCGCCGTGCTCGTCACGATGACCGTGGGCATCTGGGCGCAGCCGCTCTCGATCTTCAGTAATATCGCCGTCTACACTTTTATGCGGTGAAAATTCATAAGAAAAACGCCTGCCGGGAGATGAATGCTCGGCGGGCGTTTTTGTGGCTCATTGCAGGAATGAGAGGATTTTTAGGCGCGGTGTCGAAATATCCCGCGTATGGAATTTGTATGCTGAAGGAGGAAGTTATGATGAAGAAGTTGACGGCTGCTCTTGCTTTTGCTTTTGCATTCGGTCTTATGTCCTTGTGTTCTGCGTCGATTTCGCGTGGCGAACTTGTGTTGGGCGGGATTCAGATGCTTGCCGACGATGCAACCGTACGCAGTATCTATGGAGAACCGACAAGGGTAACGCGGTACGATATGCAGGATTTGCCGATGTACTATTACGGGGATTCGTTTTCTATCGTTTTTACCTCTGATGAAAAGAAGTTCATCTATTCGATGCAAAGCTCAGCAAACAACGGCATCGCGACGCCAAGAAAAATTACGGTCGGATCGACGCAGTCAGATGTCATAAACGCCTATGGAAATCCGACAAAAGCCACCTATGATTCAAAAAGGAATATGATGACTTGCTTTTACGATGCGGGATACGATTATTTTGGGATCGCCTTTCATTTTGATCCCAAGACGAGAACCGTGAGCAAGATCATGATGGGAATGTTTGACTGAATCGTTTATGATGAAAGGGATACCTTGATGAAAAATCTCGCGGCTGTTCTTACATTTGTTTTTATGATGGGGATCACGTCTTTGTGTTCGGCTTCGATTTCAGTCGATGACTGCGTATTGGGCGGGATTTCGCTTTACAGTGACGATGCATATGTGAAAAGCGTTTACGGAGAGCCGACAAAAATTGAACGGTCACGGCTTTTGGATGCGCCCGTGTATTACTATGGGGATTCGTTTTTCATTTCCTTTAATTCTGACGAGAAGACGAGCGTTTATGCGATGTATACGACGGCAAACAACGGCATCGCGACATCCAAAGGCATCGCGGTGGGGGCGCGCCGGTCCGACGTTTTGAATGCGTACGGCACGCCGACAAGGACTGCTTTCGATGAACGCAGCCGTGTGACCGGGTATTTTTTTGACGCGGGGGCTTATGATGTCGGCATCGCGGTCTTTTTCGATCCCGCAGCGGATCAAGTGAAATCGATTGCGGTGGGGATGTTTGACGGCTGAGGTTGTCAGGAACAGACAATATGAAAGCGCCGCTTGTCATCGGATGCGTCCGACGGCAGGCGGCATTTTCTCATGCTATATATCCCAGTGGAGTGTCTCGGGATTTGGCGTCGCGCGGTCGATTTCGCGCAGAATCCACGCGGCGTTTTCATGTGTTGCGGCGAAGGCATCCGCCAGAGGCTGCGCGTAGGCGGGCGGAATCTCCATCGCGTGCAGGGCCATGTGCATATAGTCCTTCGCGACGAGCACGACGCCGCGCGCGGCCGCGAGATGCGCCTTGAATCGATAGCCGTAGTAGAGGTAGCTGTTGTGCGGTACGTCGGCGTCCATCCCGTCAAAGGCGGCGATGCGCTCGTCCGCCTCTTGCTCGGCCTCTTCGGTCATCCGCATCTTGTGCATGAGGTTCCATCGATCCGCCCATAGCTCGCCACGCAGGATGTATTTGTAGAGAAAATCGGTGGATTCAGCACACTCGATCGCCATGTTGATATGGTCGAGCGCCTCCTCGCGCGTCGATTCATCTTCGGCCTCGGCACCGGAGAGCGCTTGGAGCGCGTAGACTTTCTCCTCGACGTCCTGTGCGAGCGTTTCGTTTACATCGGCATCTGCAACACTTTTGAGAAGGGCGACGCCCTCCGCGCGGTGCTCCGACATCTGTAAGAGGAAATGCGCGAGCCGCGCGCGCGCGTGCCAGTCGTCCACGCCGCCCGCAAAGAGATCGTGCGGTGGTGCGGATGTGCCGAGCCGGTTGATGACAATGTGGATGAGGTTGTGAAATGTCTCTTGATTCATAGTCGTATTACCTGTTTCATATGGTCTAATAGGGGAAGGTCATGTGTGATGACGATGAGCGTGCGTCCCTCGGCATCGAGCATGCAGAGGACGCCGCGGATGAGCTGTTCTCCGAGTTCGGCGTTGAGTCCTGCGGTCGGCTCATCGAGCAGAAGGATGGGGGCGTCCGAGGCGAGGGCGAGCGCCGTCAGCAGGCGGCTGCGCTGGCCGCCCGAGAGGCGCGCGGCATTCTCGCCGAGCGGCTCATCAAGGCTGCGGGGCAGGGCGCGCACGACGTCCGCCAGCTGTGCCGCCGCGAGTGCCTGCCATATGCGGTCTTCTGTGATGCCCTCGTGCAGGCGCGTGAAATTGTCCCGCACGGATATGCTGAACAGATAGCTGCCTTGGAGTGCGGCGCCGAAGAGGGCGCGCGTCTCCGCGGGGAGATGCGCATCCACAGAGATGCCGCGATAGCGCCGCGTTCCGCCGTCGCAGTCCCACAGGCGGAGCAGGAGACTCGCGAGTGTGGTCTTGCCCGCACCGCTCTCGCCGACGATGGCCGTATGTTCCCCCGTATGGATGGCGAAGGAGAGATCGCGCAGCACCGGAATTTCGGGCACATAGCCAAAGGAGATGTGCGACGCTTCGATCAGCGGCGGTTCCGCCTCGGCCGATCCACGGGGGGCGGATGGTGCCGCTGCCGGAGGAGCGGGACGCACTGCTCCGGACGTGTCGAGTGCACGCGCACGCATCGGCACATCGGGCTTTGGCAGAATATGCGCAGCCGCATGCAGCGCCTCGGTCACGCCGAGCGCTGCGGCGGGCAGCGCCCGGTATTCGGCGAGGACCGCTTCGAGCACGAGCACCCACACGGCGAATTGGACTCCTGTCAAGATGCTCCCTGCGACATGCGGGATGAGCAGGATGATGAGCGCAATCCAAAGCACGGTGCGCAGCGTATCGAGCGCGCAGAAGAGGCGGTCGCGCCGCGCACTCTGCTGCCGCTGCTGTCCTTGGAAGGCCGCGGCGGCATGTGTCAGCAGTCTCTCTGCGTGCCCTGCGGTGCCCGCTGCGATGAGTTCATCCCGCCCGGCCGTGAGGTCGAGTAGGACGCCCCGATAGGCGGCGCTCTCCTCACGCAGTTCCGTTTCGCGCAGCGCGCGCCGCGGGAGAATGAGGTGGAGCAGATAGACGACTGCAAGCCCTGCGGCACCGAGCCGCGTGAGCGGCAGGAGCGCCGCACAGGTCCCGGCGGTCAGAATCCCCGTGATGAGGGGCTGTGGAACGGTGCGCAGATAGAAGTCCCGCAGGGTCTCACAGCCGGTGAGCAGGTCGTGAAGGAACGCGCCCTCCCGCACGTTCCCGGCGCGCAGCGGGATGCGCTCGACAGCGCGCGCATAGGTTTCGCGTTGGAGCTTTTCGTAGCAGTCAAAAGCGAGCACATGTGAGAACCAACGGTCGAGGTAGCGAAAGACCGCGCGCCCGATGCCGCAGGCGCGGACCGCCGTGATGCCGAGGGTCAGGGCGGAGAGGGGCGGCGCGAGCGCCGCGCTTGCGATGATCCACGCCGCCGTGCCGATGAGCCCGACGGCGGAGAGCGCGGCGAGCGTTCCCGCGAGGAGGGCGGGCAGTGCCTTTGCCATATCAGCGCAGGCGAGCAGGCGACGCAACACCGAAATAGTGCGCATCATGACGCACCTCCCAGCGTTACGATATGATCCGCCCACGCCATGACTGCGGGACGATGGGACGACAGGATCAGCGTGCGTCGGTGTCCGAACGCGGCCAACGCATCGAGCACGCGGGTTTCCGTCTCCGCATCCAGCCCTGCCGTCGGTTCATCGAGCAGAACGACGGGACGCGCTGCACAGAGGGCGCGGGCCATGCCGAGACGATGCCGTTCGCCCGCGGAGAGCGGATGTCCGCCCGCCCCGAGCGGCGTGTCGAGGCCCTGCGGCAGGTCGTGCAGAAAATCGCCGAGCGCCGCGGATTCGAGCGCGGCAATGACGGCCTCTCGGCTGCGGTTCTCCTGCCATAGCGTGACGTTGTCCAAGAGCGTCGTGGCAAAGATATGCGGCTCCTGCGGCACATAGCTGACGAGGGTCTGCCTCGTTTTTTCAGAGAGCGACGCGAGATCGAAGGCCGCGCCGGAACCGGCACCGTCCGTGAGCTGCACCGTACCCTCCGTCGGCGCTGTCAGTCCGGCGAGCAAGGCCAGCAGCGTGGATTTTCCCGCGCCGCTCGGCCCCGTGATCACGGTGCGTTTGCCCGCGGGAAAGTCCAGAGAGAGTCGTGTCAGCACGGCTTCTTCCGTCAGCGGATAGCGGTAGGAGAGTGCCTCTGTGCGCAGCGCGGGCGGCGAGAGCACGCGGCTTTGCGCGCCGTCCGCTGCGGGGGCGGTGCTGCCCAGGTAGGGCAGAAGGGCCTCCTCGGCCGTCTTGGCGTCCATCGCGGCATGGAATGCGATCCCGCCCTCGCGCAGCGGCTGATAGAACTGCGGCGCCAGGATGAGGACGAAGAACGCCGCGCGGAAATCCAGCGTGCCGTCGAGGAGACGCAGGCCGATGGAGACAGCGATCAGCGCGATGGACAGCGTCGTGATCAGCTCCAGCGCAAAGGAGGAGACGAACGCAAGCCGCAGAACGCGCAGGGAGGCCTCGGAAAAGGAATGGCTCATGCGCGCGAGATGCGCACCCTCGGCCTTTGTGCGGCGAAAGATCTTGAGCGTCATCGCCGCGCGGATCAGTTCGGCGAACCCCGCCGTGAGCCGCGACATCTCGTCCCACTGCCGCGCACTCGCGCGCCGCGTCGCGCGTCCGATGAGATAGAGCAGGAACGGCGCGATCGGCAGCGTTGCGAGAAAGAGCACGGCGGAGAGCGGGTCGGCCGCCGCCGCGGCAGTGAGGATCAGCGGCACGAGGACGACGAACGAGACGGCGGTCGGCAGCACCGTATGAAACCATTGATCCAGCGCATCGACCCGTTCGAGCGCGAGCGTCAGAAGGTTCGACACATCATGCCGGTCGCCGAGCAGCGCCGCGTGGAGCCTCCGGCGGCAGTCGAGGCGCGCGGCGTGCGAGAGCCGTGCATCGAGACGCGCTTTCGGCACACGCAGCAGCGCCGTGACGAAGAGGCACAAAAACAGCACCGGGAGATCCGATGCTGTTTCCATGACGCCGCATCCTCGGAGGAACACCTTGTCCACGAGGTCCGCCGTCTTCCACGCGGCGGCAACGACAAGGATGCCGCCGATCAGCTCGATGCCGATACGCGCGCAGAGGATATTCTTTTGTGCCTTGAGCGTTTCAAAAAGAATCCGTTGTTTCATTTCCGTTTGGGGTCAATACTCTGTATGCGCGGCACTCTCGGGGGTGATGCGCTTGCGGAAGATATAGTAGGTCCAGATCTGGTAGATGAGGACGACGGGGACGAGAATCGCCGCTGCGACCGTCATGATAGAGAGCGTGTACTCCGTCGAGGACGCGTTGCGGATCGTCAAACTCCAGCCCGGGTTGAGGCTCGAAACCATGAGCCGCGGGAAGAGCCCCGCAAAGAAACCGGCTGTTGTGCCGACGATTGCGAGTCCGCCGAGGATGAACGCGGGCTTATGTGCACGCGCGTACATCGCGCCGATCCCTGCGACAAAGAAGACCGCCGAGATGAAGAGCGCCGCGCCTGCGATCGTGCTGTCGTAGAGATCCGTCTCCGCATAGGTGAGGATCATGCAGAGTACATAGAAGAGAGCGGCCGCAACGCCGAATTTCAGACCGAGCGTACGCGCGCGGTCGAGGAGATAGCGGTTCGTGAGGCGCAGCGAGAGGAACGCCGCGCCGTGGAATGCAAAAACGCAGAGGAAGGTCACGCCGCCCACAACGGTGTAGGGGGTGAGGAGGTCAAAGAAACCGCCTTGATAGACCATATTCGCCCCGATGGGAAGCCCCGCGATCAGATTCGTGACGGCGATGCCCCAGAGGACGGCGGGGATGACGCTGCCGAACGTGATCGCACACGACCATGTGCGCTGCCAGCGCGCGTCGTGCCGCTGATGGCGGAACTCGAATGCGACGGCACGCAGGATCAGCGCGACCAGCATCAGGAACAGCGCGATGTAGAACGTGCTGAACATTGTGGCGTAGACATGCGGGAAGGCCGCGAACATCGCGCCGCCCGCCGTGATCATCCATACCTCGTTGCCGTCCCAAACGGGGCCGATCGACTGGATGACCTGCGTGCGGTCCTTCTCGTCGTCGGAGAGGAAGGGGAGCAGCGTGCCGACGCCGTAGTCGAACCCCTCGAGGAAGAAGAACCCCGTGAAGAGTACGGCGATGAGGATGAACCAAAGAATATTGTAATCCATTATTGAGCGCCTCCTTCCGGTGCCGCGGTGATCTGCGTGCGGCGGATGAAGCGGAACGCGATATAGAGCGCCGTAACGATCAGCAGCAGATAGAGTACGGTAAAGCCGAACATCGTAAACCAAATTTCAGGCGAGGTGAGATTCGGCGACACACCGTCCGCCGTCTTTTGCAGACCTACGACGAGCCACGGCTGACGGCCCATCTCCGCCACGATCCAGCCGGCTGAGTTCGCAATGAAAGGAACGACGACGAGCCACGGGAGAACCAGCAGGAGCTTACGCGCGGAAAGCAGTTTGTCCTTTTTCGCAAAGTAGTACACCAGCAGGGAGATCAGCACCATGAAGAACCCGGCGCCGACCATCGCGCGGAACGCGTAGAAGAGAATCGTAACGTGCGGCCGATAGTCGCCCGCGCCGTGCGCTGCGACGGCTTCCTTCTGGAGGTCGTTGATGCCGCGCACCTCGCCCGAGGGTTTATCGTGCACCATGAAGGAGAACATGTAGGGAATCGTGATCTCAAAGTCGTTCTTGCCGGCCTCCATATTGGGGTAGGCGAGGACGGCAAACGGTGCGGGATCCTCCGTCTCCCAGAGGGCCTCCATCGCAGCGAGTTTCATCGGGCTCGCCTGCGCGAGGTACTGCGTGTGGAAATGTCCGCTCGCAATGACACCGACGACGCCGATGATCGTGTAGACCGCGCCCGCCTTGATGGCATGCGTGAACGCGGCGCGGGACGCTGTGTCGTTGAGGAGCTTCCACGCCGAGACAGCGATCACGACGAAGCCCGCCGTCGTAATGCCTGCAAAGAGCGTGTGTGACTGCTCGCCGAGGATGTAGTGGTTCGTGATGAGCTCGAGGAAATTCACCATCTCGGCGCGGCCGTTGGCGAGCGTATAGCCGACCGGATGCTGCATGAAGGAGTTGGCGACGAGGATCCAGAACGCCGACAGATTGCTGCCGAGCGCAACTAGCCAGATGCAGGCGCAGTGCGCCTTTTCCGGCAGTTTATCCCAGCCGAAGATCCAGATGCCGAGGAACGTCGACTCGAGGAAGAACGCGGTGAGCGCTTCGAGCGCGAGCGGCGCGCCGAAAATATCGCCCATGAAGCGCGCGTACTCCGACCAGTTCATGCCGAACTGGAATTCCTGCACAAGCCCCGTCGCGACGCCCATCGCGAAGTTGATGAGAAAGAGCGTGCCGAAGAACTTCAGCAGCTTCCGGCAGGTCTTCTTCCACTCCGGCCGCTTCGTCTGCACATAGCACGTCTCGAGCAGCGCCACGAAGATCGCCATGCCGAGCGTGAGCGGAACGAAGAGAAAGTGGTAGATCGTCGTGATTGCAAACTGCCATCGTGACAGCAGCACTTCTTCCATTTCCAAACCCCTCC
>CAUQAR010000059.1:0-9887 GCA_963515775.1 uncultured Selenomonas sp.
CCATGGTTTTAACTGTCAGCGAAGACGCTGCTATTAAATCAGCGTTTCCTTAGGTTTTGGTGACTGCACAGGCCTCTCACACAATATGCTGCGCCATGCCGTCCGGGCCGCACGGCATTTGCCGCAGTCATGATTCAGCCGCGCTTTTTTTGGCAAGGCAAATGCCAAGCGACGCCAAGCATATGCCTTTATATCTATCTAACCAAAAGAAAATGATTCCCGCTTGTATTTGAACCGACGCCTCCGTATAATAGGCTGTAAAGAGTCAGCGACATAAAAAGAAACGGAGGTCCTGATGAAGATCAAACTGGAAGGCGTCGCGGAGACGCTGCTCACGACACTCTATGTGCGCGCAAAGGACGCGAATAGCCCGCATCCCGTGCTGCATGATACGAAGTCGGCGGAGATCGCCCTGATGCTCGACTACGACTTTGCGCAGTTCAAACACGCGTGGGCATCCTACTACGGCGTGCTCGCACGCGCCAAGACCATCGACGGCGAAATCCGTAAGTTCCTCGCCGCACATCCGGGCAGCGTTGTCGTCTCCGTCGGCAGCGGTCTCGACACGCGGTTCTCCCGCGTCGACGACGGGCAGGTGCTCTGGTACGATCTCGACTTCCCCGAGGTGATCGCGTGGCGCAGGCAGCTCTTTGAGGACCACCCGCGTGTACGCTGCATCGCGAAATCCGCGCTCGATCCCACATGGCCGCAGGATGTTGAGACAGAAGGAAAGCCGCTCCTCATCGTCTCAGAGGGCGTGCTCATGTACCTCGAGGAGAGCGATGTGCAGCGCTTCCTCCGCATCCTCACCGACGGATTTTCGGACTTCACGGCATATTTTGACCTCATCTCCACCTACACGCAGAAACAGAGCAAGCGCCACGACATGATCAAGAACATGAACGCCCCGTTCCGCTGGGGCGTCAAGGACGGCAGCGAGGTCGTCCGTCTCGAGCCGCGGATGCACCAGATCGGCCTCATCAACTTCACCGACGAGATGCGCCGGCTCTTGCCCGGCTGGAAAAAGCTCTTCATCCCGATCTTCTACCTCGTCAACAACCGCCTCGGGATGTATACCTATACGCGCGCGCAATAGGGACGTAAAACGAAATAAAGAACGGGACTGTAACGGCAGTGTCAAAAACACGATTTCGTTACAGTCCCGTTTTTGGTGATTTTTCAGCCGGCGCGTAACAGTGCCTAGCGCTCAGCGTTCTCTTCCCTTGCAAACGCAAGAATCGTCTCCTCGGGCAGATCGAGGAGTGCCGCGATCTCAGCGGGCGCCATCTTGGCGTGCAGCATACGGCGAGCAGTTCCTTTTTGGACTTCGGCGCGCCCCTCGGCAAGCCCTGCTCTCCGTTCCCAGTTCATAGCGCTGACGAAGTCGTGTTCCTTGATCTCCTCGCTAAGATAGGCAAGGCGGAGCGCCTTATCGCGCATGAACCTGTCCGTTGCCGTCCATGCCTCTTTGATTGCCGGTTCGCTCATGGCAAGTTCCTCCATTTCCTCATGCGATAATTTGTTGCCCAGATATGCCATCCATTTTTCAAGGAGACGCATACCGCGCAGATCCTTGATCTCGGGCGTAACTTTCGGGAGCTCGAGGAAATGTATCTCGATGTCCTCTGTGAGCCGGTGCCCGGATGCGATGTCGTACAGACCGTAGATATTATGATAATGCGGCTGGGGCAGCGTGCTGTATCCCAGTACATTGATCATCACCGTGCGGCAAAGTCCCAGATAGTCCTCTCCCTTACTCAATACCTCCTCGTAAAGCCGCGCCCAATAGAATAAGGTGCGCTGCTCGATGTTGTGCCGGTCTTGCACCTGCACTTCGATATTGACCTGTGACCCGTCTGCCATCTTGCAGTAAAAGTCAAGCTCAGAGGATTTGCCGTTGATGTGCAGAGGATCGAGGGCACGGTCGGCAAACTCCAGGTCGACAAATGCCTCCGCTCCTTCTCGTCCGAGTACGGCGTTGATGAAGGAAAGCGTAACAATCTTGCGCTCAGGTCGCCCAAAGATGTACTTGAAGAGATAATCGTTGAGCGGATTCACGCCGGTGATATTTGGGGACATGGGCACTCCTCCTCGCGGGCATTGACTTGCGCTATCATTATTATATGGTTTTTTCGGATTGCGGTCAATGCGCCGGCGCATTGTGTGAGCCAAAAAGTACGCGGGGCATCCCGGGATTGTCTCAAAAAACAAACGACAGGAACGCCGGGATTGCGCTCCTGTCACCGATACAATGAATGCTA
This sequence comes from uncultured Selenomonas sp., assembly GCA_963515775.1. Lineage (GTDB taxonomy): Bacteria > Bacillota > Negativicutes > Selenomonadales > Selenomonadaceae > Centipeda. The sequence goes on from CAUQAR010000059.1 coordinate 2,262, forward strand.
CGCGCAGAGACCGCGCTTCACATCCCCGCGTTTCACGCCGCGCGGCAATACCTCCTCGAGCGCCGCCTTCGCGCGCTCGATCGCGATGCGCAGTTCCTCTCGCGTGATATTGAGCGCGGGGTTGAAGTAGAGCACATCGCCGAGGGGGCGCAGGAGGAGTCCGCGGCGCAGGGCGCGCTTGTAGATCTCATAGCCCGTGCGTCGCTGCGGGAGCGGCGACTTCGTCTCCCGGTCGGCGACCAGCTCGATCGCGTGGATGAGGCCGATGTGCCGGATTTCGCCGACGTTCGGATGCGCGCCGAAGGCGTCCTGCATTTCGCCCGTGAGCCACGCCGCCGTCTCGCCCGCCCGCGCGAGGATGTGCTGCTCACGCATGATGCGCAGAACCGCGCGCGCAGCCGCGCAGCCGAGCGGATTGCCCGCGTAGGTGTGACTGTGCATGAACGCGCGCCCCGCCGCATAGTCCGCATAGAACGCTTCATAAATATTTTCACGGACGCAGGTGATAGACATCGGCAGATAGCCGCCCGTCAGCCCCTTCGAGAGACACATGATGTCGGGCGTGATGCCCGCGTGGTCTGAGGCGAACATCCTGCCCGTGCGCCCGAAGCCCGTCGCGATCTCATCGCAGATGAGCTTCACATCGTACGCATCGCAGAGCGCGCGCAGCTTTTTGAGGTACAGCGGCGGATAGATGCGCATGCCCGCGCAGCCCTGAAGGAGCGGCTCCACGATGATCGCCGCCGTCTCGTGCGCGTGCCGCGCAAAGGCGCGCTCCGCATGCGCGAAACATGCACAGTCACAATGGTCCCGCGTCTCTCCATACGGGCAGCGATAGCAGTCGGGCGCCTCGATACGAATGTTGTCCATCATCATCGGCCGGTACATCTCGGCGAAGAGATCCATGCTCCCGACCGAGAGCGCCCCGATCGTCTCGCCGTGGTACGCTTCCGTCAGACACATGAACCGCCGCTTCTCCGGCTTTCCCGTCTGCAAATAGTACTGGAACGACATCTTGAGCGCGCATTCCACCGCCGCCGAGCCGTTGTCGTTGAAGTGGAACTTCGTCAGCCCCGGCGGCACGATCTCCGCCAGCTCCTCGGCCAGACGGATCGCCCCCTCGTGGGAAAAATTGGCAAAGATGACATGCTCGAGCGTATCAAGCTGCTCCTTGATCGCGCGGTTGATGTCCGGATTGCAGTGCCCGAGGAGATTCGCCCACCATGAACTCACAATGTCGAGATATTTCTTCCCGTAGATGTCATGCAGCCACACCCCTGCGCCGCGCTGTACGACGATCGGCGGCAGGTCCTCATAGTCCTTCATCTGCGAACAGGGATGCCAGATGTGCGCGAGATCGCGCGCCTCCATCGATAATGCCTTCATATGCTCTCCTCTACTTCATTGATACAGCGCGGCGAGCGCCGCCGCGTCCATCGCGAGCGCCGTATCGCCCGGCGCGACCAGAGCCACGACGGGAACGCCCGTCATCTCCTCGATCATGCGGCGGTTGTCCTCCTCCATCGAATCGCCCGCATGATAGTTGTTGAGGATCACCCCGCGCACAGGGATGCCCCGATGCCGCAGATGCTCGATCGTCAGCACCGCCGCATTGATCGTCCCGAGCCCCGCATCCGCGACCACGAGCGTGCCGAGACCGAGCATTTTCACCATATCGTCCAACACAATTTTTTGCGCCGCGTCCCAGCGCAGAGGGCAGATGATGCCGCCGCTGCCCTCCATCGTCAGCAGCTCGTAGTACTCCTTTGCCCGCGCAAAATCTCTGCGCACGCGGTCCGGATCGATCGGATCGTCGTTCCACCGCGCCGCCAGATGCGGCGACACCGCCTCCCGGTAGACATAGGACACCGCGGGCGGCCCCCCCGGCGAAATCCCCGCCGCGCGCTGCACATGCAGCACATCACCGGGGAGGAGCATGCCGTCTTCGCCGCGCTCTGCGCCTGAGAGCGCGGCTTTATAGTAGCCTGCCCGGTAGCCTGCGGCGCGCAGCTTCTGCACGATGAGGCCCGTCACATACGTCTTGCCGACGTCCGTGCCCGTTCCCGTCACAAAAAGCGCTTTTCCCATCGATTACACATCCTTCACCGGGAGACGGGCCGCCGGCGCCGTCTGCCACGCCCCTGCGCGGCGCAGCCGCACGGCGAGCCACGCCGCCGCGCCGCAGATGAGGAGATCGGGCGGCGTCTGGAGGATGCCGCAGTAGAGAATCGCCGTCCAGAGCGCGATCGGCGCCTCGAGCAGATAGTTCGACGCGAGATAGAACCAGCTGATGCCGATCCCGTAGACGATCGCCATCCCGCCGAGATTCACGAGCAGCAGGCGCCGAAATCCCGGCGCCGCCGTCGTGCGCGCCCATCGCCCGCAGAAATACGCCTGCACGATGAAGCCGAGCAGATAGCCGAACGTCGGCTGTAAGAGATACCCCGGCCCACCGCCCATCGCAAAGACCGGCACGCCCACGAGCCCGAGCAGCACATAGGTGCCGACCGCGAGCGCCCCGCGCCGCGGGCCGAGCACGAGGCCTGCGAGCAGCGTGAACAGGAACTGCAACGTGTAGACATCCGTCCCGACCGGAATGCGGATCCACGAACCGACCGTGATCAGCGCAATGAAAATCCCGCAGCGCACCAGTTCCCGCACGTCCATATGTTTCATAGAAGTACCCTCCTTCATTCGTTCGGTTTATGATACTCCTAAATATATTTTATTGTCAATAACATTTTAAATATTAGTTTACAAATGTATTGCGCGGCACACGCCGCCCCAAACGATCCATATTCCGCCGTTTTACGGCAACAAAAAAAGCCGCCGCGCGGCCGCATTGAAGCGGACGTCGGCAGCTTTTTGGTTCCGTTCGTAAAGAAAAATGAGAAGTAGCAAGGTACGCCGCTACCGCAGGAGCACGGCGCGCCGTGCCCGGTTACAAGGAAGGGCGGCTGATCTTTTCGGTAGGAAGATGTTCGGCGTTTGGGGATGTCGCATCCATTTTGTTTAGCGCGCATAAATCGATTGAGGGCACGGCAACGCCGTGCCCCTACAAAACGCGCATAAAGCGTCACGCCTTCCCCATGAAAAACATAAACCGCAAGCGATATGGGCCGGTTGCAACAGCGTACCCGCGGAGCCGCGCGGTTACAGGCCGGAAATCGGGTATTTTGAAAACCTCGATGGTAGAATGCGGCTCTCCGGGTTCGCCGGAGGTTTTCTTTTCGTGGAATATTCTCTCAATATAGTGCTATGGGCCTATTTTTTCGCATCATGAGTGGGCGTTGGATGGGGCACGGACGCGCCGAATCGCCGGCAATATAAAACGGCCGACGCACGAATCCCCTTCGCACGTCGGCCGCATGCCCGGCTCTTCCGGTTCAAACGTCGAATGTTTCGATCTGTCCTTTGATTGCGCCGACTTCTTCGGCGAGCTGACGCGCGACGTCGGCCATCTCGTTGATGGCGTGCGTCTGCTGCTGGACACTCGCGGCCATCTCCTCGGTGCTCGCGGCGCTGTTCTGCGCGTTATCCGCGAGCGAACCGACGAGCGGCGCGATCTCTTTGACGTTGGCAAAGATCCCCGAGAGCGATTGTTCCAGATTGGCGACGGCGCGCTCCATCCGATCGATCGATCCGGCGATGTTGGTGTAGTTGCTGCGCGTCGATTCGATCGCGGCGGTCTGCGCTTCGGCGGACGACTCGACGTCTTTGATGCAGGTGACGGCGTTCTCAGAGTCGCGCTGCAATGCGAGGATCACGGTCTTGATGTCGCTGGTAAAGAGGCTGGTCTGCTCGGCGAGCTTACGCACTTCGCCTGCGACGACGGCGAACCCGCGCCCCGTCTCGCCCGCGCGGGCGGCCTCGATGGCGGCGTTCAGGGCGAGGAGCTGGGTCTGCTCGGCGATGGATTCGATCATTGTGCTCGCCTCGCCGATCTTGCCCGCGCTGACGTGGCTCTCTGTGACGAGGGTGGCGATGCGCGCGACACTCTCATTGACCTGTTTGGTCTCGCGCAAGAGCGATTCGACGGCCTGTGTGCCGTGCTCTTTGTCCGCGTTGACGCTGGTGCTGACGTCCTTCAGGTCGCGCAGCATGGTCTCGTTCTCTTGCAGCGCGCCCTCGATGGACTGGATGTTGTCGTGGATGTTCTGTGTGTGCATTGCCTGATCGGTCGCGCCGTTCGCGATGTTCTCGATGGTGCGGCTGATCTGCTCGCCGGATGCGAGGACGCTTGCGCTCGAGTGGCTGAGCGTTGTCGACATCTCGCCGAGCGCCCCCGCGCCGTGCGCAAGCGAGCCGACCATGGTCTTGATCTGCGCGCTGAAGTCGTTCATGGTGCGCGAGAGGACGCCGATCTCGTCCGCGCTGTCGTTTTCGATCGGGTGAATCTTGATCTTGCCCTGCGCGTTCTTGGAGAAGGCCTGCGACATATCGGTGACGGGCCGCGTCACGCCGGTGCTGACGCGCACGGCGACGGTGACGCAGACGATGAGCGCGAGGACGATGCAGAGGACGGAGAGGCCGAGCTGCTCATAGGCGCCGGTGCGGTTCTCTTCGCTGCGCTGCGCGAGGTACGCGTCGATGTTGTCGACGTAGTTGCCGGTCGAGATGACCCAGCCCCACGGGGCGAATTTCAGCGAGTAGGCGCGCTTCGGCGAGAGGCGGCCCGTGCCGACGTCCGCGGGCTTTTCCCACATGAAGTTGCTGTAGCCGCTCCCGTCCGCGGCCGCTTTAATGAGATTGCGGATGACGTAGTTGCCCTCCGGGTCCTGCTCGTCCGCGCGGTTCGTCCCTTCCTTTTTCTCCAGGAACGGATGGGCGATGAGGATGTAGTTCGTGTCGTCGATCCAGAAGTAGCCGCTGCCGTCCGCGCCGTAACGCAGCTGCTTGACGCGCGCGGCGGCCTCCCGCTTTGCCTCGTCCTCGGTCATGCGGCCGTCCTTGTAGGCGTCGTAGGCGCTTTGCACTTCGTAGAGTGCGAGCTGCGTGCCGACGCGGATCATGTTGTCGTAGTCGTCGTAGAGGATCGTGCGGAACTGCTCCTGCGTCTCGCGGTCGCGGCTGTTCGTCATGACCAGCAGCAGCCCCACGATGAGCAACGACAGCGCAATGACGGGCGCGAGCAGCGCCGTCATAAACTTACTGCGCAGTGATTTCATGTGAAAGACTCCCTTTCCTAATGGTACAATATTCCCTGTTTACGGATATTCGCGAAGAATCCGAAAGTTCCTGCGCCGTGCGGGCGATTTGTTTGTGCTCAATCAGATGCGTCAAAGCGTCGCAAGGGACGCCGTCATTCCACTTGCGGCCGATGGCTATCTTTTATATAATGAAAATTAGAATAATCCCTATTCCTCTGAAACAAGGAGGGCTCAATCAATGTTTCACAAAGTCAAGGCCGTGCGCCCGCTGCCGGAGTATACGCTGCTTGTGGAGTTTCGAGCGGGCGAACGCAAGCGTTACCCTGTGCTGCCGCTTTTGCGCAAATTTGACGCATTCCGGGCGCTTACACAAATCAAGGGGCTGTTTGAGCAGGTGAAGGTGGACGCCGGCGGCTACGGCGTCAGCTGGAACGACGAGATCGATCTGTCCTGCAATGAGCTGTATGAAAACGGCATCCGCATATGAAGGGGTTTGACAACTACAGGCCCCCGTCCTAAAATATAGGTACAGCGCGGCGCGGGGGCGCTGCGGACGATCATGGGGGAGGTTCTGTTCATGGAAAAACATTTTAAGACGCTCGCGGATTTTGTCGGGACGCATTTCATCTACACCTATGACAACGGCTGGGAGTACGAGTGGTACTGCAAGAACGATCACACGGTGGACTACCGCATCCACGGCGGCATGGTCAAGGGCCGCTGGGTGAAGGGGCAAGAGGCGCACATCTCGCTGCTGACGGAGGGCATCTACAAGGTCGCGTGGACGGAGCCGACGGGGACGGACGTTGCGCTCGACTTCGTGCCGAACGAGAAGAAGCTCAACGGGACGATCTTCTTCCCGCGCTGGGTGCAGGAGCATCCGGAGATCACGGTCTGCTTCCAGAACGAGCACATCCCGCTGATGGAGGAGTCGCGCGAGAAGTACGCGACCTATCCGAAGCTCGTCGTGCCCGAGTTCGCGACGATCACTTACATCGGCGATGCGGGCGTCGACAACGAAGAGGTCATCGCAGAGGCACCGTATGAGGGTATGACGGACGATATCCGCGCGGGCAAATACTACGATGAGAATTACCGGCGACGCAGGAAATAAGCGTCTGCGGTGATGAAAGGTCTGCCGCATGAGGGATTTGACGTGATGCGGCAGCCTTTTTGATTGATACGGCAAGGCATGTCGTCTCGATGTGTCCGGGAGAATCGAGGGGGATTTTATGAAGGCAAAGGCTTTTTTACTCGCGCTGATGATTTCGGCCATGGGAGGGACGGCAATGGCAGCACAGGCGATGCCCGATATGCGCGATGCGGAGATGGGCGGCGCGCCCGTCACGGCAGAGCGGCCGATCGTGATTCCGGCGGGGAGCGAGCGGCTCGACGTCGCGAAGACGCGCCCGTATGTCTCGTATATCTCGAACGTCGTCTACGCGCAGGTGCCGAGCCGCGGCTATGAGAGCGTCCCGCTGCGCATGGACATCCTAAGGCCGCAGGCAAAGGCGCCCATGCCCGCGATCGTCTACGTCACGGGCGGCGGCTTCATCAACGCGAACAAGGACAGCTACCTCCAGCAGCGCATGGATCTCGCGGAGGCGGGCTACGTCGTCGCGAGCATCGAGTACCGCGTCGCGCCGACCGCGATCTTCCCGCAGCCGCTCGAGGATGTCAAGGCGGCCGTGCGCTATCTGCGCGCGAATGCGGCGAAATTCAGCATCGATCCCGCCCACGTCGGCATCATCGGCGGCTCCGCGGGCGGCTATCTCACCGCGATGATGGGCACGACCAACGGCGACAGGCAGTTCGATGTCGGCGAGCATCTCGATCAATCGAGCGATGTGCAGGCCGCACTCGATATGTACGGCCTCTCGGACCTCACGCAGGTCGGCGCGGACTATTCGGACGAGGTAAAGGCCGCGCACAAATCCCCGGGCGCCACCGAGGCGCTGTGGGTGAACGGCTCACCCGTATTCGGCGGCAAGGACGGCGGCATCCTCGCGAATCCCGCGGGTGCAAAGGCCGCGAACCCCGTCACCTACATCTCGAAGAAGACCGCGCCGTTCCTGTTCATGCACGGCACGAACGACACGGCCGTCTCGCCGAGCCAAACGAACCTCCTGCACGAGGCGCTGCGCGCGCATGGCGTCGCGTCGACGCGCTATGTCGTCCCGCACGCGCTCCACGGCGGCGACTACTGGGTGCAGCCCGACGTCATGAAGGTCGTCATCGCGTTCTTTGACAAATACTTGAAGGGTGAATAGGATCGTTTTTTAAGCTACAAACGAGGTCAAAGAAAAAGCGCAAAAGGAAAATTCGGATGATCGAATGAATGCGAAGAGGCGTCTCAAGGCGCCTCTTTTTGCATGCGAAAACCGCCCGCGATGAGACATGCAGTCTCATCGCGGGCGGTTTACATCCGCGGAAATATCCATATCGTTTCGCACGGCGGCACCTTTGCACTCGTTCA
>CAUQAR010000060.1:0-9572 GCA_963515775.1 uncultured Selenomonas sp.
GCGCAACCCCGAGGATACGAGCGACGTGCAGTTCGAGGCCGCGAAAGAGTGGCTGCTTGCGCATCCAACCCTCTAATGAAAACATAATTCTGTTCAAAGAAAAGGTTAGCGCCCTTGCGGTAGCATGGGCGCAATTATTTTAGATGCTTGCGATCGAGGAGGATTTTTATGTACGGTCAAAGGCGCCGCGTGCTTTGCCTGCCGCTGCTCGCCGCCGCTTTGCTTGCGGGACAGACGGGCGCGGAGGCGCGCGAGCTCTCGCTCGCGGAGGCCGTCGATACGGCGCTCGCGGCGAATACGGATCTGCGGATCACGCGCCAGTCGGAATTGACGGCGGATGCCGCGCTGCGGCAGGCGCGCGGCAAGAACGGTGTCTCCGTGTCGGCGAGCGACAGCCTGCGCTGGAGCAAGTCGAACGGGGAGACGGCGCAGGCATCGAACGGGGCGAATGTCTCGGCGAGTCTCCCGCTCTACAGCGGGGGCGCGAACGAGGCGAGCATCAAGTCCGGCGAGATCGGCGCGGCGGCCGCGCGGCTCACAACGGAGCGCGCGCGCGAGGATCTGAAGTATGAGGTCACCGCCGCCTATTACAATGCGCTGGAGTCGCTCAAGAAGATCGCTGTGCAGCAGGAGGCCGTCGGCAACTACGACGCACATCTCGCGAATGTCACGGCGCTTTACGGCGCGGGCGCGCAGGCGCGCATCGATGTGCTGCGCTCCTCGGTCGAGCTGTCGAATGCGCGGCAGGAGCTCATCAGCGCGGAGAATGCCTACGAGGTCAATCTCGCGACGCTGCGGAATCTCCTCAACATCGACCGCGGCGAGGAGCTGCATCTGACGACGGACGTTTCCTATGTGCCGTTCGACAAGGCGATGCAGGACTGCATCACATATGCGTACGGCAATCGTCGGGATTTGCAGGCGGCGAAGGATACGCTCGCCCAGCGCACGCTCGCCGTCGATATTGCAAAGGCGGGGAAGAAGCCGACAGTGAATCTTACGGTCGGCTCCGGCATCACGAGTCAATTTCGTCCGCGCAGTGATACGAACCGCGATGTCTCCGCGTCCGTCGGGGTGAACTGGAACATCTTTGACAGCGGCGTGACGCGCGCGCAGATCGATACGGCGGAGGCCGAGCGCGACACGGCGCTGCTGAATGTCCGGCGGACCGAGGAGAATATCGATCTGAATCTTCGGAAGGCTTATTTGAATCTACGCGAGGCAGAGAAACGCTTCACATCCACAGGAGACGCCGTGAAGCAGGCCGAGGAGGACTATTTTATCGCGAGCGAGCGCTACCGCGCGGGCGAGGGGATCCTCCTCGACGTGCTCGACGCGCAGCTCGCGCTCTCGAAGGCGAAGCAAAACGACATCAGCGCACGCTACGACTATGCGCGCTACCGTGCGCAGGTGGAGAACCTGATGGGCCAGCCGCTCACTGCGGCGGAGCACGCGGCGGCAGAGCATCTGCCCGCGGTATCGCAGGCAGAGCGTGACAGCGTCGACGCGGCGCATCTCGCGACGAGCGCTGAAGCGCATAGGACAGTGACACAGAGTGAGGTGCGGGGCAAATGAAACGAAAAGTAATCATCGGCGCGGGCATCGCCGCCCTGCTCCTCGTGATTGGCGGCGGCTATTGGTACCATGCGTCGAACGAGTCCGAAAAAGCGGCGCAGGCGGTTGAGACCGTTGCCGTACAGCGCATGGACATCAAGTCCACGGTCGAGGCGACGGGGACGATTCGCCCCATCGATTCGGTCGAGGTCAGCTCGAAGATCACCGCGCGCATCAGCTCCGTGCTGGTCAAGGAGAACGATGTCGTCACGGCCGGACAGACCGTCGCGACGCTCGACGGCAAGGACTATGAGGCCAAGCGCGATCAAGCGCAGTACCGCGTGACGAATACGCGCTCGAAGTACAACCGCATGAACTATCTCGAGGGCATCGGGGCAAAATCCCGGCAGGATCTCGAAGATGCGCAGTACAACTATGACACGGCGCAGTCGACGCTCGAAGAGGCTGTCTCGGATGCGAACGAGACCATCATCACCGCGCCGATTTCGGGGGTCGTCGTCGGCGAGCCGAAGATCGCGGGGACGATGGCGGTGCAGGGCTCGGACAACCCGACCGTCATCATGCGTATCGCCGATCTCTCGCGCAAGCAGATCAAGGCGAAGGTGGACGAGACTGACATCGGAAACATCCGCGTGGGGCAGGATGCGACGTTTACCGTCGACGCCTTTACGGACAAGAAATTCACGGCGCGTGTCGCGAAGATCTCGCAGACCGACGTTTCGAACAGCTGGGATACGAGTTCTTCGAGCGCATCCTCGAGCTCTTCTTCGAGCGCGAGCGTCATCTACTACTACGTTACGCTCGATGTGGACGACCCGGGGAATCTGCTCCTGCCCGCGATGACAGCGCGCGTCGTGATCAATACGGCGGATAAGGCGGATGCGCTCGTCGTCCCGCTCTCGACGCTCAAAACGGATGCGCAGGGCTCCTATGTGTTCGTGATGAAGGAGGACGGTACGCAGGAGCAGCGCTACGTCGAGACGGGCATCTACAGCAACGAATATGTGGAGATCATCTCCGGCCTTGCCGAAGGGGAGCGCATCGTCAACACCTATACGCCGACGAAGACTGCAGTGCGCGTTGACGAAGGCCCGCCGCCGTTCTGATCCGGAGGCACAGCAATGCAGACGAAAGAAACACGTCCCGCGACCATCCGGCTCGCGGGCATCCGCAAGGTCTACCGGATCGGCGGAGAAGAACTTGCGGCGCTCGACGGCATCGACCTCGATATCTATCGGGGCGAGTTCGCCGCGCTGATGGGCCCCTCCGGCTCGGGCAAATCCACGCTGATGAACATCCTCGGATGCCTCGACCGTCCGTCCGCAGGCTCCTATCGGCTCGATGGCGACGAGGTCGCGGGACTCGGTGACGATGCGCTCGCCGTTACGAGGAACAAGAAGATCGGCTTTGTCTTCCAGAACTTCAACCTGCTGCCGCGCATCACGGCGCTTGAAAACGTCGCGCTCCCGCTCGTCTATGCGGGCATGCGGAAGAAGGAGCGCACCGCGCGCGCGCAGAGCGTCCTCGAAGCGGTCGGGCTTGCCGACCGCGGCATGCATCTGCCGAACGAACTCTCGGGCGGGCAGCGGCAGCGCGTGGCGATCGCCCGTGCGCTCGTCAACGAGCCGCATATCATCATGGCGGACGAACCGACGGGCAACCTCGACACAAAATCCACGAAGGAGATTATGGATATCTTCGAAAAGATGCACGAGAAGGGCCATACGATCATCCTCGTCACCCACGAGCCGGAGATCGCCGTGCGCGCGAGCCGCCAGCTCCTCGTCCGCGACGGAAAGATCACGCGCGACGAGGGAAAGGGGGTCGTGATGGATGTTGTTTAAGGAATGCTTCGCGATGGCGGTGAACGCCCTCCTCGCAAACAAGCTCCGGTCCCTCCTCACGATGCTCGGCATCATCATCGGCGTCGGCGCAGTCATCGCGATGGTCTCCATCGGCATGGGCGTGCGGACGAGCGTCACGAACTCCTTTGCAAGCCTCGGCTCCAATATGCTCATAGTGATGCCGGGGTCTGCGAACAAGGGGGGCGTGCGCGGTGCCGCCGGCTCGCGCAAGTCCCTTAAATACGACGACGCGAAGGCGATTGCCGCGAAGATCAAGGGCATCGATTATGTGTCCCCCAATGTCTCGTCCGCCTACCAAGTCGTCAATGGAAATCTCAACTGGAACACGCAGGTGACGGGCATTACGCCGGAGCTGATACAGATCCGCTCGCTCAAGGTGGAGAACGGTTCGTTCATCACGACGAGCGATATCGCGAAGCGCAGCCGCGTCGCCGTCATAGGAGCGACGGTCGCGTCGAATCTGTTCGGTGCGGAGAATCCGATCGGGAAGAACATCCGCATCAACAATCAGCCGTTCAAGGTCATTGGGCTGATCGCACCCAAGGGACAGACGATGGGGATGGATCAGGACGACGTGATCTACATTCCCATCACAACGGCGATGGAGCGCATGCTCGGCATCACGTATATCCATTCCATCGATATTCAGGTCTCCTCGCCGGAGCAAATGACACAGGCGCAGGCGGAGATCGAGACGCTGCTGCGTGCGCGGCACCACATTGCGCACGATGTGGAGAATGATTTCACCGTCCGCAATATGACGAGTCTCATGGAATCGTTCGCCGAGAGCACGAATATGATCACGCTGCTGCTCGGCTCGATCGCGGGCATTTCGCTGCTCGTCGGCGGCATCGGCATCATGAACATCATGATGGTCTCCGTCACCGAGCGCACGCGCGAGATCGGCATTCGCAAGGCGCTCGGCGCCACGTCCTCCAACGTCCTCATGCAGTTCATGATCGAGTCGATGGTGATCGGCATCGTCGGCGGCGTGATCGGCATCGTGACGGGCGTCTCGCTCTCGCAGATCATTGCGAAATTCGGCGCGTTCGAGACCACGATTTCACTCCTGCCGATTGTCGTCTCGTTCTGCTTCGCGGTCGGCATCGGCCTCTTTTTCGGCATCTATCCCGCACGCAAGGCGGCGCGCCTCGATCCGATCGACGCGCTGCGCTACGAGTGATGCGGGCAGATATAGTTGGATCAAGCGTCCGGCAAGGACGCTGCAGGAGAGGAGAATATCTCATGCGTAAAACACGTTCTTTCAAGATGCTTTCCGGTATGCTCGCGGCGGCGGCGCTCGTCGCGCTGCCCATGAGCACGCCTGCGGCGGAGGCGAAAGCGCCCGTACAGGAGCAGCGGATGGGCATGCCCAATCCGATGGTCGAATATCCGTCGGTGGAGGAGGCTGCAAAGACTGCGGGCTATATCCCGCTCTCCCTGCCGAAGCTCTCCGGCTACTATGCGGAGAACATCTACGTCATCGCGGGCGATCTCGTGGACATCCGTTATGTGCGCAGCGACGACAGCAACGTGAAGCTGCTCGTGCGCAGCGCGCCGGCGAACCTCATGCAGGACGACGACATCAGCGGCGTCTACGGCGCGAAGTGGAAGGTGAGGACCATCCGCGACATTCCCGTGTCGATCGCCAGAACCGACGGGACGGAAAGTCCGGACGCGCAGACCTATGCCGCGCATTGGCAGGTAGGGGACTATCTGTTCGCGGTGCAGTCGGAGGGACTCTCGTATCCGGCGTTCACGCATATGCTCGAGGACGGGTTGCTCGATCTCTCCATCAACTATTTTTCGCGCGTGGAGCGGCGCTCTTTAGACGATGACGCCATTCCGTATCGGGACAAAAAATAAGAGCGCGGCGCGTCCCACGGAGAGGATGCGGCCGGCGTTCCCGCAGCGACGATAAAACGGCCTCCAAAGACCGATTGGGTCTTTGGGGGCCGTTGTCTATGCGATATGCTTTATTTGTTGATGATCAGCGCCATAAAGACGAGATCCTCCGTATCCGAGATGTTCTCGATCGCATGTACCTCGCCGTCGCCGCAGAACGTCGTCGTGCCGGCGCCGATCTCGATCTCCCTGCCGTTGTCGTTGTAGCGGGCGCGGCCCGAGAGGATGTGATAGGTCTCGGTATTGCCTTCGTGCCGATGCACGCCCATCGATGCGTGCGGCGGGATGGTGACGCGCGCGAACATGCCGCATTTACCGTCGAGTTCGGCGGGGGCGAGTAGTTTCGTAATATGGATCGTGCCGTTGCCACCGAATCGCTTCTCAGCGTCGATTTCTTCATGGGTTGTAATCATGGGATGGTCTCTCCTTTTCTTTTGCCACAGATTTTGATAGAATGGGTGAGGGTCGCGTGGAAATCATGGCCCTATATATTCTAAATATTCGCGACGGAGGCGCATTTTCCTTTTTATGATCTACGTTTTGAAATTTGCAGCCGCGTGGGTGCTGCCGCCGGGGATCTTCATCCTCGCACTCTTTGGGATCGCCGCGTATCTTTGGCGGCGGCACCGGCTCAGGCGCACGGCGGGAGCGCTCGCGGGGATCGCATTGGTCTTCTATCTCCTCACGACGGGCGCGGTCGCCGACCTTCTCATGGGCAGTCTGGAACGCACCTATGCGGTGCCGGAGCGGCCGGAGGGCGACGTCATCGTCATGCTCGGCGGCGGCGCGATCGGGGGCGTGCAGGATGTGGACGGACGCGGGATGCTCGCGCCCAGCCCGTCCTCTCGTCTCCTCACGGCAGTGCGTCTGCACGATAAACTCGGGCTGCCGATCCTGCTCTCGGGCGGACAGGTGTTCAAGGATACCGGCTCGGAATCCGAGATCGGGCGGCGCGTGCTCGTGTCGCTCGGCGTGCCGGCGGATCAGATTTACGTCGAGGCGGAGAGCCTCACCACGGGGCAGAACGCGCGCAACACGGCCGAGATTCTGCGCCGCGAGGGCTTTACGCATCCGATCCTTGTCACCTCGGCGTTTCACTTGCCGCGCGCCCTGCTGAACTTTGAAAAGCAGGGGATCGAAGTGACGCCGTATCCCGCGGATTTTTGGGTGAACGCGCATCCGAATCTCAATCCGCTGAAATTCGTGCCGAGCGTCTCGCCCTTTCAGACCAATGTCACATTCTTGCGTGAAGTGCTGCGGACATTCGTCACGAGGTATTTGGAATGACGAAGAATCTGACCGCGGGCGATCCGATGCGGCTGATCTTCCTGTTCGCTCTGCCGCTCGTCGCGGGCAACATGATGCAGCAGCTCTATTCGTTCGTCGATACGCTCATCGTCGGGCGATTCCTCGGGGTGACGGCGCTTGCGGCGGTCGGCTGTACGGGGAGCCTCATGTTCCTCGCGCTCGGCTTCATCATGGGTTTTTGCACGGGAATGACGATCTGCACGGGACAGCGCTTCGGCGCGGGGGATATGGAGGGCGTGCGGCGGAGCGCCGCGGCGTGTCTCATGCTCGGCACCGCAGTGACGCTCCTGCTGACGGGCATTCTTTTGCCGCTCGTGTACCCGATGCTCGTCCTCATGGAAACGCCGCCTGAGATCGTGGGCGGTGCCGAGGACTTCATCTCGGTCATCTTTGCGGGGCTCGTCATCTTTCTCCTGCTCTATCTGCAAAACTGTCTGATCCGCGCCCTCGGGGACAGTACGATGCCGACGGTGCTGCTCGGCATCGCATTGCTGCTCAACATCGTGCTCGAGCCGATCGCGATTCTCGTGCTCGGCTGGGGGATTCCCGGCGCGGCGCTCGCAACGGTGGTCTCGCAGGGGATGGGGGCGCTGATCTTTTTCGTCTATATCCGTCGGCGCGTTCCGGTGCTCCATGTGCGGCGTGCGGACTTCTGTCCGGATTGGAAGCTGCTGACAGCACATCTGCGCGTCGGCCTGCCGATGGGATTTCAGGGGACGGTCATTGCGATCGGTGCGGTGATTCTCCAAATCGCGCTGAACAATCTCGGGCCGGTGGCCGTTGCGGCCTATGCGGCCTCGCAGAAGATCGATGCGGTTGCCGTCATGCCCATGCTCTCGTTCGGCTACGCGATGGCGGCGTATACCGCACAGAACTACGGCGCCCGGCAGTACGACCGCATCCGCGCGGGGGTGCGCGCCTGCCTCAGGCTCTCGATGGGCTTTGCCGTGCTGATCGGCGTGCTGCTCATCGCGTTCGGCACATACATTCTCGCACTCTTCGTCGGCACTGATGCGGCGGCGGCCGACGTGATCTCCTATGGACATACCTTCTTGATCGTGAACGGCTCGGCATATGTCATCCTCGCCTTGCTGCTCGTCTATCGAAACGTCCTGCAAGGCCTCGGACAGAGCGTGATGCCAACGGTTGCGGGCGCGATGGAGCTGGCGATGCGCGCGGGTGCGGCGATCCTCCTCTGCGCGCAGCTGGGATTCCTCGGCGCGTGTCTGGCGAACCCGCTCGCATGGATCGGGGCCGCGATTCCCGTGGCCGTCGCGTATCGGTGGACGGAGAAGACGCTGCGCACGGCGGTATAAATTGGGGCGCACGAAAAAGGACGAACACGGAAGACGCGCGTCTCCGTATCCGTCCTTTTTAATTTTTTGCATATTATGCAAATGCCGGCCGTATTTTATCCTGCGCGCCTATCGCGGGGGAAGAAAGCGTAGCGTCTTCCTTGCTCAGTGCTTTTTGCCGCTCAAGTTCCTCTTGATACCAATCCTCGAGTGCGTCATATTCACGCTTGAATCCCGGATTCTTCAGCTGCTGCCGGATATATTCCGTCAAGGTCATCTTGGATTCCTCCTTTGATAGTCGAGGCGATATGCTTTCGCACGTTCAATTTCCTCAATCGGCGTCTTTTGTGTCTTTTTGATAAAACCGTTTGTTAGGACTGCGGTATTTCCAATAATGAAAAAATACAAAACACGTGAGATGTTGCTGCCAAATGAAGTGCGTAGCTCCATGATGCCGTCCGTCAGCTCTTTTGAAACAGGGGAGCGCAGCATATGACCTTGCGACTCAAGTAGTTGCAATGAGCGGATAACCTTTGCACGCATTTTTTCATCAAGGGCTGCCAAAAAGTCTGCGACAGGATATGAGCCGTTTTCTTTCTGATAGAATATAACATTCATTGGAGTTCCTCCATATGATGTGCACTAAGATTATATCATATGGAGGGAAATATGTATATAAAAATCATAGCATATTCCTCAAGAACTCCTTCGTCCGCTCCTCGCGCGGGGCGCCGAAGAATGCGTCGGGGGCGCCCTCCTCGACGATGCGGCCGTGCTCCATGAAGATGACGTTCGTCGCAGCCTCGCGCGCGAATGCCATCTCGTGCGTGACGACAATCATCGTCATGCGCTCGGCGGCGAGCGCACGCATGGTGCGCAGCACTTCGCCTGTCAGCTCGGGGTCGAGCGCGGAGGTCGGCTCGTCAAAGAGCATGATGTCCGGGCGCATGGCGAGCGCCCGTGCGATGGCGACGCGCTGCTGCTGTCCGCCGGAGAGCTGGGCGGGGTAGGCGTCCTCGCGATCGGCGAGGCCGACCTTTTGGAGCAGTTCACGCGCATAGGGGAGGATGTCCTCCCGCCGCATGCCCTTGACGTGGCAGGGAGCTTCGATGAGGTTCTCGATCACGGTCATATGCGGAAAGAGATTGAACTGTTGGAATACCATGCCCGTCGCGGCGAGGATGGCGCGTTCCTCCCGCATCTGTGCATAGACGGCATGCGCTGCGCCCGGCGCTGTCCGGCAGAGGGATTTCCCCTGTATGACGATGTCGCCGCTGTCGACCGTTTCGAGCTTGTTGATGCAGCGGAGCAGTGTGGACTTGCCGGAGCCCGACGGCCCGATGATGGCGAGCACCTCGCCGCGCGCGAGCGAGAGGTCGATGCCGCGGAGCACCTGCGCGCCGTCGAATGACTTACAGATGCCGCGCATGGTGAGCATGACGTCCGCGTCAGCTTTCATATCTGCCATAGTGCGCCTCCAATTTTTTGAACGCCCATGTGAGTACGGCGGTCATCGCAAGGTAGAAGGCCCCCGCAATGACGAGCGGCGTCATGTCGAATTCGCGCTGGACGATGGTGCGCGCGACGCGCAGGAGGTCGTTCATGGCGAGGATGTAGACGAGGG
>CAUQAR010000061.1:0-9417 GCA_963515775.1 uncultured Selenomonas sp.
TGTCGACAACTCCATCGACGAGGCGCTCGCGGGCTACTGCGATACCGTCGCCGTCACCATCCACAAGGACAATAGCATCACCGTCGTCGATAACGGACGCGGAATCCCCGTCGATATGCACGAGAGCGGCATGCCCGCCGTCGAGGTCGTCCTCACCGTTCTGCACGCGGGCGGCAAATTCGGCGGCGATGGGTACAAGGTCTCGGGCGGTCTCCACGGCGTTGGCGTATCCGTCGTCAACGCCCTCTCGTCCTCCATGGACGTACAGGTGCGCCGCGACGGGCACATCTACGAGATCGCATTTGCGCGCGGCAACACGACGGAAAAACTGCACGAGGTCGGCACCTCGGAGACAACGGGCACGCGCGTCCACTTCGTCCCCGATCCCGAGATCTTCACCGTCACGACCTACAGCTTTGAGACGCTGAAACACCGCCTGCGCGAGCTCGCGTTCCTCAACCACGGCATCACCATCACGCTGAGCGACGAGCGCGGCGAGGAGCTGCGCAGCGAGACCTTCCACTTCGACGGCGGCATCCGCTCCTTTGTCTCCCACCTCAACCGCAAGAAGGAAACCATCAACGAGGAGCCGATCTACTTCAACGGTGTGAAGGACGACACCGTCGTCGAGATCGCCATGCAGTACAACGACAGCTATCAGGAGAATATCTACAGCTTCGTCAACAACATCAACACCGAGGAGGGCGGCACGCATCTCGCGGGCTTCAAGATCGCCCTCACGCGCGCGGCGAACGACTTTGCCCGCCGCCTGAACGTGCTGAAGGACAAGGACGGTAACCTCTCGGGCGAGGACGTCCGCGAAGGACTCACCGCCGTCATCAGCCTCAAGGTCCGCGAGCCGCAGTTCGAGGGACAGACCAAGACGAAGCTCGGCAACTCCGAGGTGCGCGGCATCGTCGACTCCATCGTCACCGAGGGGCTGACCGAGTACTTCGAGGAGAACCCCACCGTCACGAAGAAGGTACTGGACAAGGCGCTCATGGCGTCCCGCGCACGCGAGGCGGCACGCAAGGCACGCGAGCTGACACGCCGCAAGAACGCCCTTGAGGTGTCGAGCCTGCCGGGCAAACTCGCGGACTGCTCCGTGAAAGACCCCGACCAGTGCGAGATCTACATCGTCGAGGGCGACTCTGCGGGCGGCTCTGCAAAGCAGGGACGCGACCGCCGTTTCCAGGCGATCCTGCCCCTGCGCGGCAAAATCCTCAATGTGGAGAAGGCGCGCCTCGACAAAATCTTTGCCAACGCCGAGATTCGTACGATGATAACGGCGTTCGGCACCGGCATCGGCGAGGAGTTCGACCTCGCGAAGCGCCGCTACAGCAAGATCATCATCATGACCGATGCGGACGTCGACGGCGCGCACATCCGCACGCTGCTCCTCACCTTCTTCTACCGCTACATGAAGCCGCTCGTCGACCACGGGCACGTCTACATCGCACAGCCGCCGCTCTATCAGATCCGCAAGGACAAGAAGCATTTCTACACCTACTCCGACGAGGAGCAGGCGAAAAAGCTCGACGAGATCGGACGCGACGGTGTCACCATCCAGCGGTACAAGGGCCTCGGCGAGATGAACCCCGAGCAGCTCTGGGAGACGACCATGAATCCCACGGAACGCACCATGCTGCGCGTTGCCGCCGAGGATGCCGAGGCCGCCGACGAGCTCTTTACTATCCTCATGGGGGACAAGGTCGAGCCGCGCCGCCAGTTCATCGAGGAGAACGCGCGGCTTGTCAGGAACCTTGATATTTGATTGAGAATGTATCGGTTACACGATTTTCGTGTGACCGATTTTTTGATTGGGATCAAGGGCAATCGTGGATGTGCGCGGTCATAGATACAAATAGGGATCTGTTAGCGTTCTGCGGAGAGAATCGATATGCGGCGATCTATGCGGATCCGCCGTGGTGGTTTCAAAATCGAACGTGAAAGGTGGCGCCCGAACATCGGCGACTCAGCCGGTATCATACGATGACGCTTGCGGATATTGAGGAAATGCCTGTGAATCAAATCACGGTGGAAAAGGCGGATCGTTCGGAAATTCCCCGGTCCATGTACGGTTGAGCGCATATATAAAAAAGCTGCCGATCGGCAGCTTTTTCCAATCATCATTCGTCGACAGGTTCATGGGCGATGAAAATATTTTTATTGTATCTATTGACGTTCTGTTTAATGCGTGCTATACTTCGTTTTGTAATTAAGTTAATTGCAAAAACTTATTGGAACACGATGGAGGTATGCAATATGAAAATCGCAGTTGTCGCATCGAACGGAAAAGCGGCGCAGAAGATCATCCGCGAGCTGCTCTCGCGCGGGCATGAGGTGATGGGGTTCGCACGCAGTGCGAATCGGAGCGAGGCGAAGAAGTTCGTGCAGAAGGATATTATGGATCTGACGAAGGCGGATCTCGCGGGTTTTGACGCCGTGGTGGACGGGTTCGGCGCGTATACGCCGGAGACGCTCCCGCTGCACACGAAGACGAGCCAGCATCTCGCCGATCTCCTCGCGGGAACGAAGACGCGGCTCTACATCGTCGGCGGTGCGGGCAGTCTCTACGTGGACGCGGATCACAAGACGCAGCTGCTCGATACGCCCGAGTTCCCGGCGGAGTTCTATCCGCTGGCGAAGGCACAGACGGAGGAACTGGCGGCGCTGCGTCCGCGCAAGGACGTCCACTGGGTGTTCGTCAGCCCTGCGGCGGATTTTCAAGCGGACGGCGCACGCACGGGCCGGTATAAACTCGGCGGCGAGGAGCTGACGCTGAGCGCGGCGGGTGAGAGCGTGATCAGCTATGCGGACTACGCAGTCGGCATGACCGATCTCATCGAGCGCAGCGACCTCTCGGGAGTGCGCGTCTCACTCGTGCAGGCGTAATATATAGAGAAGGTTTATAGGGCTGCTGCGCGCATATGTGTGCAGCAGTCCTCTTTCATATCGAAGGGTATTATGATGCGGTGTGCGGCCGTATGATGAATATCGTAAAACCGTCGGGAAATTTACATCACCATCATAAGGGGGCATACGGTTTGCCGTTGTCCTTCGTGCCGTGCGGCGTTTGCCGCAGCCATTTTTATGCTGTGCTTTTTTGGCAAGGCAAATGCCAAGCGGCATCCATGCCTTAAATCATAGCATATGAAAGAAGGTGTTCCTATGTCCCGATCCGTCGTTCAACAGCTCAATCAAATGCTGCTCGCAGATCTCCCGGAATACCGCGCGCAGGCGGAGCAATTCGGTGCGGATGCCGCGGTGCAGCGGCGTCTCTTGCGCGCGCTGATGAATGTGCGTCCGCCGCTGCCGATCTCGGCGGAGTTCCTGCGGCTCCAAGACGCGCTTCTTTCAAAAGAGCGCGAAGAACGCGGGACCGTGGATGTCATGACGCTGCCCGCCGTCCCGGGCGATCCGCACATCGCGCTGTGGCAGGGCGACATCACGCGGCTCTTTGTAGATGCGATTGTGAACGCGGCGAACAGCGCGCTGCTCGGCTGTTTCATCCCGTGTCACCGTTGCATCGACAACGCGATCCACAGCGCGGCGGGGCTGCAATTACGAAACGAATGCGACGCGCTCATGCACGCGCAGGGGCATCCCGAGGAGACGGGCGGCGCGCAGATCACGGCCGGGTACAATCTCCCGGCGCGTTATGTGATTCACACCGTCGGGCCCATCGTGGACGGCGCGCTCACCGATCGGCATAGGGCGCTCCTTGCCTCGTGTTATCATTCCTGCCTCGCGCTTGCGGCGGCGCACGATCTAAGGAGCGTCGCGTTCTGCTGCATCTCGACGGGCGAGTTCCGCTTCCCGCACGCGTCGGCGGCCGAGATCGCCGTGCGGACGGTCCGCGCGTTCCTCGCTAGGGAATCCTCCGTCGCGCGCGTTGTGTTCAACGTGTTCAAGGACGAGGACCGCAGTATCTACGAAAGACTTTTATCATGAGGGAAAAAATCAATGCGCTCAAAAATGCGCTCGTAGAGGCGCAGACCATCCTCATCGGGGCGGGTGCGGGACTTTCGGCGGCCGCGGGCTATGACTATGCAGGCGCACGGTTCATGAAGTATTTTTCGGATTTTCACGCGGCGTTCGGTATCGAGGACATCTATAGCGGCGGCTTCTATCCGTTCCCTTCGCGCGAACTCTTCTGGGGCTGGTGGAGCCGCAGCATCTACATCAACCGCTATGCGCCGCTGCCAAGTGATACCTATGCGCGCCTTCTCCGCCTCGTTGCGGGCCGCGATTATTTCGTCCTCACGACGAATGTGGACCACGCCTTTCAGCGCGCGGGCTTTGATCAGGCGCGTCTTTTTTACACGCAGGGGGACTTCGGGCTCTTTCAGAGCAGCGCGCCCGCAGGCGCCTCGGCGGGGAAAACCTACGACAATGAGGAAACGGTCCGCGCGATGCTGCGCGCGCAGGGATTTTCGTTCGGCACGGACGGCGCGCTCCTCCTGCCGGAGGGAACCGCGCCCCTGATGGCAATTCCGACGGAACTCATCCCGTACTGCCCAGACGACGGCCGGGAGATGACGACGAATCTGCGCGCGGACGACCGCTTCGTCGAGGATGCGGGCTGGCATGCGGCCGCCGCGCGCTATCGGGATTTTCTCGCGCATACGGTGGGGCGCCGCACACTGCTTTTAGAGCTCGGCGTCGGCATGAATACGCCCGGCATCATCAAGGTTCCCTTTTGGCGCATGACAGCGGCGCGCGCGGATGTGACGCTCGCGACGGTGAGCCGCGGCATGTGCTATGTGCCGGACGAGATCCGCCCGCAGAGCATCGTCATCGACGGGGACATCGACGCGGTGCTGCGGGCGTTGACCGACATACGAAAGGATGGGTAATGTCCGACAAGACCACAGCGCCTCAGTGCCACATCCGCGCGGCCAAACACATTCGCGCGGATGCGGAAAATGTGATATAATATCTGCGTTATTTGTACGATGAGAGAGGGAATGTGCATCCGGCGGGCATCCACTGTTGGCCGGCCGGGTGTGTGCAGGGAGCACAGGGGGGCGTTATGGGAGAACGGATCATTCAGACGGCGGATCTGTCGCGCATTCATCGCATTTTGGATGCGCTGCATGAGAGGATCAACGACACGAATCAGAATGTGTCTTCGGTCGGCAGCCGCGTGGACGGTGTGCAGCGTGATCTCACAGCGCTGCAAAAGGAATTCGATACCTTTGTCCGGGCGCAGCAGTTCGCGAACCGCGCGCAGAAGGCCGAGACGCGGCTCGTGAAGGTACGGCAGGAGATCGATCAGAAATTTGGGCATTACGATGTGATCCGCAGGACGACGAAGGGGATCTTGCAGGCGAACGATCTTGGGATCGTGCGCAAGGAGACCATCACGACGGCGACGGAAGAGCTGATGCTGCGGACGCCGGAATATTGGCTTGCACCTGCGCTCGTTGCGCTCTCGGCGTGGATCAGCGCCAAAGAGGATGTCGCTGCGCGGGCGCTCGCGGAGGGACTGCGGCGGGACGACGAGAAGACCTCGCTGCTCTTTGCCCTCATCTGTCGCCGCGCGGGGCGGATGGCGGCGAGCATCCTGTGGGCGCATCGGTATCTCGCGGCGCAGGACGAGACGCAGCTCGACCGCAAGGCGATCCTCATCATCGACGCCTATGCGAGCGGACTCCTCGGCCGCGATGCGGAGGGGTCGGTGAAGAAACAGCTGGACACATGGATCGCGCGGCTCTCGGATGCGCCTGATTTCATCGAGACACAGGAGCAGCAGTGGAAAAACGCCATCCTCCTCTTGCGGCCGGCGGCGCTCGACGGCGATCCGTATCCCTATCTGCGCGCGTACAGCGAGACGTGGGACGATCTGGAGCGCGCCATGTGCGGGGCGCAGCTGCATCAAAAGCTCTACGATCATTTTAAGAATATATTTGAAAAGAAACCCGCGCTCCGGAGCCTCGTGCAGGAGCTGGACCGCATCCTCGACAGCCTCGTCACGAACTTTGACGACGCGGAGCTGCCGCTGCGCACGGAGGAGACGCTGGAGCAGCTCGTCGCGCAGTGCAACGGAGACGAGGCGAAGGCGCGGCAGATCATGGATACGAAGAAAAAGTCCTTGCAGCCGCGCCGCGACTTCATGCAGCTCATCACGGATGCGGCGATGAATCCCAAGGAGGCCGGCGCGAACGTCACGACGCAGAAAATGGCGATCGCCCTCTCGCGCGACTGGATCCTGACGGCCTATCGGGACATCGTCGCCGCGCACCGCATGTCGGTGCCGGACAGCATCACATGCACCGTCGGCACATGGCGAGGGACGACGCGCGACGGCGAGAATGAGGCCGCACTGCTCGCACAGTACGCGCAGCATCTTGCCGGCGAACGCGACGCGGTCCTCAGCGCGCTGCATCTGAGCAGGTGGGACAGATTCTGCCAATGGGGCGGCGTGATCCCGCTGTTGCTCGGCCTCTATTTCGGCATCCCGTGGGGGCTCATCATCGGCGGCGTCATCGGCCTGCTGATGTTTCTTAGCTACCGCGGCAGTGTCAGCAGCATCGAACGGCAGCGGCAGGCGCTTATCCTGCAATATGAGGAGCAGCTGGCGCAGGGCAGCGAGATCATCCGCGCCGTGCTCGCGGAGACGCTCGACTACCGCGACGCATTCGCCGCCGCAGACAGCGGCGATCGCTATGTGGTCGATTTCCTCGCGGGGCTTAGTCCGGCGCAGTTCATGCTGCGTCTGCCTGAGACAGAGCGCCGCGTGCAGAGATGAGGAGGGAGCATATGTCAAAAGAGACACCGTTCGCACCGATTTCGCCTGCGCAGGCCGCAGCGGATCAGGCGCCTGCGCCGCATCCGGCGGGCGCGCGCGAGGAGACCGCCGCTCCCTTTTTTGCAGCGGACGATGCGTCCGGGGCGGATGCGGGACGCGAACGGACGCCATCGGGAGACACGCGGTACTGCCCGCAGTGCGGCATGGCGGCGGCAGCGGCCGATGCCTTTTGCTGCGGCTGCGGTGCGCGCCTCACCGCGGGGGACGCTGTGGCAGCGCCGGCCGCGGGACTTGCGCAGTCCCCTGTACGGCGGGCACGCCGTACCCCGGCGCCCTTTGCTCCCATCACGCCCGTCACCCTGTCCACGGCATCCGCGGCAGATGTCGGCACACCGAGCGTCTTTGCCGCGGGCCTGCCCGCATGGGATCTCGTCCCGCCGCATACGCCCGTCCGGAGGAGAGGGACATGACGGCGCCGAGGACCTATGCCGACTGGGCCGCGCTCCTGCGTGCGTTCAAGGAGGGCGGCAGCGACGAAGAAGTCCTCGCCGCCCTGCGGGCGGGGACGATCGTCTGGCAGTCCGGCGTTGCGGAGCGGTTCGTGATGCGGCTCACGGATGCGGTGAACGCGCGCATGAACGCGGCGTCGGATGCGTTCGACCGCGCCATGCAGCGCGCGCAGGATGAATCCGGCATCGTCGCCGCACTGCTCGGACTTAGGCGCGCCTTGGCGCTCTGCCTGCGTGCGATGGATCTCCCCGCCCTGCCGCCCGAGCAGCGCAGACAGTGCATGGACCTCGTACAGACAAATGCCGATCGTATGCAGGAGAGTCTCGAACAGTCCGCAAAGAACGACCGCAGCGGCAAAATGACGTCCATCGTCCGCAGTCACAGAGTAAACGCCATCGCGGCAGAGGAGGCCGACACATGACAGCCCGAAACGAATGCAAAGAGCTATTGCAGCGCTACGCAGTGGCGCGCATTCCCTTCATCGCCCTGCACACCGTGGAGCGCGGCCGTGCGCTCGCCCTGTTGAAGGAGATCGCCGCGGAGCTCTCCCTGCCCTTTTTCATCCACACACTCTCCAAGGGCGTCTATGATCTTGCGACGGATAAGGTCCTCCATGAGGACAAATCCATCTACGGCGCGGTCGACTTCATGGGCGAGCAGATGAAACGCCGCGCGAACCTCACCCTCGTCCTCACCGAGATCCCCGACCTCTCGGGCGACAGCAGCGACGCGCGTCAGCTGCTCGACCTCGTGACACTCGCGAACGAGACGGGCGGCGAGATCATCGTGCTGACGACCGCGTCCGTCTGGAATCGTCTCCAGCGGCTCGGCCTAACGCTGAAGCTGCCGCTGCCCGACGAGGACGAGATGTATGCGACCATCAAGGGCTACATCGACGACTACCGCGCGGAGGTCCCGGTCGAATGGGACGACGCGGACATCCGCGAGGCCGCGTCCATCTTAAGCGGCGTCACCGCGATCGAGGCGGAGAACGTCATGGCGGCGCTCATTGCGAAAAAGAGCATCCGCAAGGAGGATATGGACGAGGTGCGCAGCGCGAAGGACCGGCTCTTCTCCGACATCTCGGGGCTTGAGAAAATCGACGTCGACGAGAGCGTTAGGGACGTCGGGGGTCTCGCGGGCCTGCGCGGCTGGCTCGACGAGAAACGGCAGCTCTTCACCGCCGAAAAGCGCAGCCTTCTGCGCGCGAAGGGGCTGAAGCATCCGCGCGGCATCCTCCTCGTCGGCGTCCCCGGCTGCGGCAAATCCCTCTCGGCCAAGGCGATCTCGGCGAATTGGAAGCTGCCGCTCTATCGGCTCGACTTCGCCACCGTGCAGGGCAGCTACGTCGGGCAGACCGAACAGCAGCTGAGGGACGCGCTCCAGACCGCGGAGAACGTCTCGCCGTGCATCCTCTGGATCGACGAGATCGAAAAAGGGCTCTCCGGCGCGGGCAGCACGAGCGACGGCGGCGTCTCCACGCGCATGGTCGGCCAGTTCCTCTTTTGGCTGCAAGAGTGCCGTAAACAGGTATTCGTTGTCGCTACGGCGAACGACGTCTCCATGCTCCCGTCCGAACTGTTGCGGCGCGGACGATTCGACGAGCTCTTTTTCATCGACCTGCCGACCGCCGACGAGCGGCGCGACATCCTGCGGCTCTATATGCGCAAATATCTCGCGCTCGACTTTGCGGGCGATTTCGCGGACACCCTCGTCGCTATGACCGACGGCTTTACGGGCGCGGACCTTGAGTCCACAGTGCGCGATCTCGCGTATCGCACCATCGCGAACCCCGCGTTCAGCCTCTCCGAGGAGAACCTGCGCACCGCGTTCGGCAACGTCGTGCCGCTTTCAGAGACCGCACCCGAAAAGATCGCGGCCATCCGCGACTGGGGCAAGGAGCGCGCCGTCCCTGCGAGCGGGCGGCCCATCGGCAGCGAGACGGAGCTGAAGAAATCCGCGGCGCAGCGCACGCGTCGCGTGCTCGTGTAGAAAGGAGCACCCATGCCAAGACCACTCCTGCATCAAGATCGGCAGACCGCCGCGCAAAGTCCGCTCACCCTGCACAGCGAGACCACAGCGGCCGCCGAAACGCGCGCGGCAGAGAGCCAGCAGCAGATCGATCGTCTCCTGCGTAAACAGCGCTCCAAGCG
>CAUQAR010000062.1:0-9214 GCA_963515775.1 uncultured Selenomonas sp.
AACTACAGCATCACCTATGTCGACGGCGGCTTCACCATCACGCCGCGCGACCTCACGATCCGCGCGGGGAATAAGGAACGCGCCTACGGTGCGGAGAACGGGACTGCCGTCTATACGGACGGCACGCAGCTCTTCCGCGCGGACGATATGACGGCAACGACGGGACTTGTAAACGGCGATACGATCGGCACGGTCGCCGAGACGATCGATCCGAATGCCGGGCTTTTCGCAGATGCGGGGACGCTGGGACTTTGGACGCGCATCGGCGGCGCGCAGTTCGCACGCGGTACGGCGTCGAACTATGCGATCACCTATGTGGACGGCGGATTCCGCATCGTTCCGCGCGTCGTTCGGATCGCGGTGGGCAGCGTCACGCGCTACATGGGCGAGCCGAATCCCGCAGCGCCCTATACGATCGAGCGCGGCACGTCCGCGACGCGCACGGGACTCCTGCCGGGCGACGAGATCACGGGCATCACGCCCGTCTATGCGACGTCGATCACACCGAACACGACGTTCGGCACCTACGAGGGGGTCATCACCGTCACGCCGGGCGCGTGGACGTATACGGGCGGGACGACGCCGAATATGGCGAACTATCGATTTGATTATACGGCGGGGAATCTCACCATAAGGCCGCGCGGATTCGATAGCAGCACGCCGGACGGCAGAGCCGTCACGTCGGGGACTGCCGTCAACACACCGCGCAGCGCCGCGGACGGCGGCACAGCGTCCGGGGGCGGCAACGCGCCCGGCGTACGCGTGCCGGAGTCGCGCGTCACGGTAGAGGATAGCGGCTCGGCGGTGACCGTTCCTGCGAGCGAACTGCAAAACCGCGTCGGTTCGTGGGAGAACCGCGTCGTCTCGGGCGGTAAAACGCCCGAAGTGCACGAGATGATCACGGGCGCGGACGGTTCGTTCGGCTATAACCTCGCGCGCGACCGCGGGCGCGTCGGCATCCCCGACGAGCGCATCCCGGGCGGCACGGCGGAAGCCGTTCCCGTTCTCTTCACCAACGGCGGGACGCGGGATCTTGACGGCATCTATGCCATCGACTACAACCCGAACAAGCTCTCGATCCAGCCGTCCTCGAAGAAGGTGGACGTCCCCGATCCGAAGGAGATTCGCAGCGACTCCACGCAGCCGATGCAGTTCCTCTATCGGAACCAGGGCGGCGATTTCAAGGTGCTCTTCGGCAACGGCATCGTCACGCTCAGTCCGCAGAACGACAAGGCGCTTTCCATTGTGAAGGACAAGGACAAAGCCGCCGAGCGCGCCGTCCTCGCATCGGGGCTGCTGACGGCAGTCGAGGATCTCGGCGTGACGCCCGTGGAGATTCGCGCCGTGTATATCTTCAACGTACTCGAGTCAGACGAGCAAGATTCATAAAAAATATACCGTCCTCCTTGTATGAGGGTGGCATGGATACGATCTATTACTGCAAAAAACAGGGCGCCTGCACGGGAAAATGTGCAGGCGCCCTGTTTTCATGATGTCCGCCGCGTTCTTCTCCAAAATGTGTAACACAGGAGCGCGCAGAGAACGACGACGGTGTCGACGATGCCGTAGGTGAAGGCATAGCCGCAGGTGACGGCAACGATGCCGAGGCCCGCGGCGGCAAGGCCGACGCTGATATCGAGCGACCAGAAATAGGTGGCGGTGGCGACGCCTGCGCGCGCCGGCGGGGCACCGCGTACGGCGAGGGTCTGGAATGCCGGCGTTGCGGCGCCGAAGCCCGCACCGAGCAGAACGGCGGAGGCGAGGAGGGAGGTCATGTCCGTCGCTCTGCCGAGGAAGATCATGCCGAGCCCAAAGAGCAGGAGCCCCGGATAGACGACCGCATCCGGGCCTTTCCGGTCGAAGATGCGGCCGACGAAGGGGCGGGTCACAACGATCGCCCCCGCATAGCAGGCGTAGAAAAGGCTGGTCTCCGCCGCGAGTCCAAGGCTCTTGGCATAGAGCGGGACAAACGTCAGGACGCTGCCGTAGGCAAAGAATGTGACGCCCGCGATGAATGCGGGCGCGAGCGCACTGCGCTCGATGAAGGTGCCGACAGACAGCTTCCGCGCGCGTTTCTGCGGAAGGATCACGGCATCCGGCAGGCGAAACCCGCCGGCGACGACGGAGCAGGCCGCGAGTACGGCCAGCAGAGCGAAGAGCGTGACATCGGAGAACTGCTGCACGAGCGTGAGCCCGACGAGCGGGCCGACGACCATCGCGAGGTTCGTCGAGAGCGCGAAGTAGCCGATGCCCTCGCCCTTGCGGGAGGAGGGCAGCATCATCGCCGCGAGCGTCGCCGCAGTCGTGGTGGAGAGTGCGAAGATGACGCCGTGCAGGAGACGCAGACCGCAGATCGCCGAGATCGACGCGGCGAAGGCGAACGCCGTCATGACGAGGAAGAACGCCGTGGTGACGGCGCACATCAATCGCCGCTTATTGACCGCGTCGATGATGATCCCGGCAAAGGGCCGCGTGCAGACCGTACCGATTTGAAAGAAGGTCATCGCCAGCCCCGCCTCCACCTCGCCGCCGCCGTATTCGGTCATAATGATGATGGGCAGCGCCGCGATCAGGGCGTACTGCGCGATGTAGAGCAGGAAGTTGCTCAGGCTCATGCCGAGGAATTCTTTTGTCCACAGCGCTTCGCGTGTTCGATTGTTCATATTCGTGCCTCTGTTTCCTTGGTTCTGTGTGCTCCAATATACTACGCGCGCGGCGTTCTGTAAAGAGCGGGTAAAGGTTCTTCCCGGCATTGCTTTTTTTGCCCGATATGATAGAATGGCAGGAGTTTTCCGAGGAGGATGAAGGCAATGTGCAAACAAAGGGAAATCGGCAGCCGCGAGGCGCATGCGGTGCGCGCGTTCTTTTTCATCGGCGGGTTCGGTTCGGCCTCATGGGCGCCGCTCGTGCCGCTCCTGCGGCAGCGGCTTGCGATCGGTGACGATGTACTTGGGATGCTGCTGCTGTGCGTCGGGATCGGTTCGCTCCTAACGATGCCGCTTGCGGGAGCGTTGTCCACACGGCTCGGCTGCCGCCGCGTGCTGACGGTGACGGCTGTCGTCTATGCCGCCGTGCTCCTCGCCGTCTGTCTCGTCGACGCCGTTTGGATCGCTGTGCCCGTGATCCTGCTCTTCGGTGCGCTGATGGGCTGCGTGGACGTGGTGATCAATGTCGCGGCCGTTCTCGTCGAGCGGGGGATCGGACGGCGCATCATGAGCGGGATGCACGCTTTTTGGAGCATTGGGGGATTTGTCGGCGCGGGCCTCTACGGCGTGTGGGTCGGCGCTTTGCATCTGACGCCGATGCAGTCCACCGTGATTGCCGCGGGGGTCATCCTCGTGCTGACGGGGCTTTTCAGCCGTCGTCTTATCCCGTACGGCGGCGGAGGCGGCGCGCTGATCGCGCGGCCGCGCGGCATTGTCGTATTCATCGGCATTGCGGCGTTTATCGCATTCCTCAGCGAGGGCGCGGTCATGGATTGGAGCGGCGTCTATCTAACGACGGTGCGGGGCTATGATCTCGCGCTGGCAGGCGTCGGTTTCTCCGTGTTTTCGGCGGCCATGTTCCTCATGCGGCTCCTGGGGGATGCCGTCGTGCAGCGGCTCGGTCAGCGCCCCGTCGCCGTGGGCGGCGCGCTGCTCGCGTGTACCGGCATCCTGCTCGTCATGTTTGCGCCCGTGGACACGCTCCTCTATGCGGGCTTCTTTGCCATCGGCATCGGCAGCGCCAACATCGTTCCCGTATTCTTTTCGCTCATGGGGAAACAGAACGTCATGCCGATCGGCACCGCCGTCTCCGCCGTCAGTACGATGGGGTATCTCGGTATCCTCGCGGGGCCGGCGGCCATCGGTTTTGTCTCGCATCTTGTGAATCTGCATGCGGCGTTCGGGATACTCGCGGCGCTGTGTTTGGTGCAGGCTTGCGTGGGTTTGTATGTGTTCCGGCGCATGGCTTAGTGTGATGCAGTTGTACTCCAAAATCCACCGTCAGGTACGCACCCATGCCGTAACCTCAGTGACACGGAAGTTTGGATGCAGAACAAGGAATGAGGAGAATGCAAGCGAAGGCGTAGTTAAGGGCTACGTCGAGCGAAGCATTCGACGATATGACACAGTTATGCGCCAAAATCCCGCGTCACTTCTCGCAACAAAAAACACCGTTCCGCTTGGAACGGTGTTTTTCTATGATTACTGTGCCAGCGCGTTGACCTTCTTGGTGAGACGCGATTTCTTGCGGGCCGCGGCGTTCTTATGGTAGACGTTGTTGGCGGCCGCCTGGTCAATGGACTTGTATGCCGCAACGAGGAGGGTTTTCGCCTCGTCCGCGTTGCCCGCAGCAACGGCGTCGTTGACGCTGCGGATCGCGCGGCGGACGCGCGTCTTCTCCGCAACATTGCGTGCGCGGCGCTTGGCGTCAGACTTTACACTCAGAATGGAAGCCTTGATATTTGGCAAATCGTTCACCCCCTCGACGAAAAATGTACTGGGTCATTCTATCACAGGGATATGGAAATTGCAATATTTTTTTATTCGTTCCTTGATTCGAAGGGGGGCATAGAGTACAATAATAATATGATAAACACGAGCGATCGGGGAGATATGCAATTATAAATTTCTAAAAACTATGAAAGTACGACAAAGACTTGCAGGAAATCTGACTTATTTATCGAATAAGATACTCAATCGTAGAAATAAACGGGTGAAAGGATTTAAAAAGAAACAAAGATGGAGCGAATGCTTGTGAAACAGGTAGAAATACGGCATACCGGACGGATGTACGGCAAGACCGACCGGTTCGCCATTGCATATATCAAGGGGGTACCGCAGGGTATCCGTGAGGGGAGAAAAACCTATGAAGAAGACAGAATGCTTGGCCATGATCCTGGCGGGCGGACAGGGCAGCCGCCTTGGCGCGCTCACAAAGCGTGTGGCGAAACCGGCGGTGCCCTTCGGGGGCAAGTACCGCATCATTGATTTCCCGCTGAGCAACTGCGTCAATTCGGGCATCGAAAAGGTCGGCGTCCTGACGCAGTATCGCCCGCTCGAGCTGAATCAGTATCTCGGATCGGGCAGCGCGTGGGATCTCGACAAGCGCGACGGCGGGCTGTTCGTCCTGCCTCCGTATGCGCGCGAGAAGGGGGCCGAATGGTATCGCGGTACGGCTGATGCGATCTACCAGAACCTCAACTTCATCGACATGGCGGATCCCGATTATGTGCTCATCCTCTCGGGCGATCACATCTATACGATGGACTACGCGTGGATGCTCGAATACCACAAGAAGAACAAGGCGCAGGCGACGATCGGCGTATTCGAGGTGCCGTGGGAGGAGGCCCCGCGGTTCGGCATTATGAATACGGACGAGGACGGGAAAATCGTCGCGTTTGAGGAGAAACCGGCCAAGCCGAAGAGCAATCTGGCCTCGATGGGCATTTATATTTTCAATCGCGACTATCTCGCCGAGTATCTGACGGCGGATGCGAAGAGCGAGACCTCGAGCCACGACTTCGGCAAGGACATCATTCCGAAGATGCTCGCGGACGAGGGACGTCTCTACTCGTACGCGTTCAGCGGCTACTGGAAGGACGTCGGCACGATCGAGAGCCTGTGGCAGGCGAACATGGACCTCCTCCAGGATGAGCCGCCGTTCGAGCTTTCGGGCAAGTGGCGCATCTATTCGTTCAATCCGTCCATGCCGCCGCAGTTCGTCGGCAAAGATGCGCGCATCACGCGTTCGATGATCAGCGAGGGAACCATGATCTTCGGCACGGTCGAGCATTCTGTGATCTTCCCCGGGGTGCGCGTCGGCAAGGGGGCCGTGGTCCGCAATTCGGTCCTTCTTCCGTCGGCAGTCGTCGGTGACGGTGCTCTCGTCGACTACGCCATCCTCGCACAGAACTGCGTTGTCGAGGCGGGGGCGCAGGTCGTCGGCGAGGAGACGCAGATCACGGTCATTCCCGAAGGGGAGACGGTGACGATGCGTGCGTCTGCCCAGCGCGTTGGCTGACGGAACCGAAGAGAACGGAGTGAAAGTGAAATGAATACCGTAATGGGTCTCATCAATCTGCAGGAGGATTCGAGTCTCATTCGTGAGCTTGCCGACCGCCGTGCCGTCGAGTCCATTCCCTTCGCAGGCCGCTATCGTCTGATCGACTTCACGCTCTCGAGCATGGTCAACTCCGGCATCAACAAGGTGGGCATCATGCTTCCCGATGAGCCGCGCTCGGTGCTCGATCATCTGCGCTCCGGCAAGGACTGGGATCTGGCGCGTCGTCACGACGGCCTCTTCTATCTCCCCGCGTCACACGAGGATGCGATGCGGCGCAAGGGCGATCTGAAGAATTTCTATTACAACCTCGACTTCATCGAGCACGCCTCTTCGCGCTACATCCTGCTGACGAACGGCAGCTTTGTCTACAATGTGGATTTTGACAAGGTGCTGCGGTTTCATCAGAATACGGGCGCGGACATCACGCTCGTCTCGCACACGACGATCGACGAGAATACGGGGAACAACATTGTCCTCGATACGGCGGAGAACGGTCTGGTCCTCGATATTGCCGAAAAACCCGTCGCCTATCAGGGGATGAAGGTGTCGATGGGCATCTGCCTCATGGACAAGCGCGCGTTCGTCGAGATCGTACGCTATGCCTACGAGCGTGGCGGGCAGGACTTTGTGCTCGACGGCATCATCCGCCGCGCGGCGGACTATACGATATTCGCGCACGAGCACGACGGCTACGCGGCGCATGTGGATTCGATGTCCACTTACTACCGCGCGAATATGGAGATTCTCGACCCGGAGGTTTGGGAGAACCTCTTTATGGGCGAGCATCCCATCTATACGAAGATCAAGGACGGCGTGCCCGTGCAGTACAAGGAGACCGCGCAGGTGAGAAACTCGCTCATCGCGAACGGCTGCATCGTGCGCGGCGAGGTCGAAAACAGCATCCTGTTCCGCGGTGTCAAGGTGGGCAAGGATGTTAAGATAAAAAATTCAATCATCATGCAGAAATGCGATATTCAGGACGGGGCGCTCGTCGAAAACGTGATCTGCGACAAGAACGTCGTCATCACGCGGGAAAAGTGGCTCAAGGGGGCGCAGGAATACCCCCTCGTCATCAAGAAGAACGTCACCATCTGATGCAGCATGGTTCATTGCCGTTAGAGTCTTTCCTTACCCGTCTCCACCGGGACAGGGGCGGGTGCTTTAGCGGCTTCTTGTTTCCGGGGATTCGTCATGGGGATGCCGCAGGCTGCGGCAGAGATGGGTGGAAACAGCGGATTTGGAAAAGGAGTGGACGATTTGGCACAAAAGGATCAGGTCAAAAAGCCGCAGGGAAAAGCTCTTGAAACGATGAAAAAGATCTTAAAGAGCAGATTTATAACGACCGCGCACGTCATGTTCGGCCGTGAGGTAGAGGAGCTTACGGAGATCGAGATCTACAAGACGGTCGCCGCGACGGCCAAGCAGTCCATCTCGGACGATTGGATCAAGACGAACAAGCAGTATGCGCAGCGCGGGGTAAAACAGATTTACTACTTCTCCATCGAGTTTCTGCTCGGACGTCTCTTAAAGTCGAACCTCATCAATCTCGGCATCGAGGAAGCGCTCAAGGAGGTGCTCGAGGACTTCAAGCTGAACCTCGACGACGCCTATGAAGCGGAGCCAGACGCGGGCCTCGGCAACGGCGGCCTCGGCCGTCTCGCCGCCTGCTTCATCGACTCGCTCGCGGCGCATCACCTGCCGGGACACGGATGCAGCATCCGCTATCAGTACGGCCTGTTCGAGCAGAAGATCGTCGGCGGAAATCAGGTCGAGATTCCGGACAACTGGCTGCGCGACGGCTTTGCATGGGAGTACCGCAAGCCGGATAAATCCGTCGATGTGAAATTCGGCGGCAACGCCTACATGCGCGACATGGGCGGGGGAAAACTCGAGCTCGTGCATGAGGATCCGATGATCGTCATGGCCGTGCCGTACGACATGCCCATCGTCGGTTACCACAACGCGACGGTCAATACGCTGCGGCTGTGGAACGCGGAGGTCAACCGCGACTTCTCCGATTACGGCATGCTCACGCAGGAGCAGATCCAGCAGCGCAACGATTACCGCAGCTTTGTCGAGGCGATCACGCGCTATCTGTACCCGGACGACAGTACGTTTGAGGGGCGGCGCATGCGCCTCATCCAGGAATACTTCTTCGTTTCGGCGGGCGTGCAGAGCATCGTGCGCCATTACAAGAAGACGGGCATGAGCATCTACGACTTCGGTAGGAAGATCGGCATTCACATCAACGATACGCACCCCGCGCTCTGCGTGGCCGAACTGATGCGCATTCTCGTGGACGAGGAGAAGCTGACGTGGGAGGATGCGTGGGCGATTACGCGCGATACGATCGCGTACACGAACCACACGATCATGCCGGAGGCCCTCGAGACGTGGAGCATTGACATGTTCCGGCCGCTGCTCCCGCGCATCTACATGATCATCGACGAGATCAACCGGCGGCACCTCGAGGAGGTGCGCCGCCGCTATCCCGGCAACGAGGAAAAGGTGCGCGCCCTCTCCATCATACAGGACGGCGTCGTGCATATGGCGCGTCTTTCCATCGTCGGCGGGCACAGCGTCAACGGCGTGGCAAAGATCCACACGGGCATCCTCAAATCGACGACGCTCAAGGATTTCTACGACTATACGCCGCGCAAGTTCAACAACAAGACAAACGGCATCACGCACCGCCGCTGGCTCATGGGCGCGAATCCGGAACTGGCGGCGCTGATCGACGACATCATCGGCAGTCACGCATGGCACCGTCATCCGGAGCAGATGAACGCGCTGTACGACCATGTGGAGGACAAGTATTTCCGCGAGCAGCTCATGAAGATCAAGCATCTGCGGCGCGAAGGCCTTGCCCGCTACATCGAGCAGCACAACGGCGTGAAGCTGAACCCGGATTCGATGTTCGACATTCAGGTCAAGCGCATCCACTCCTACAAGCGCCAGCTGATGAATATCCTCCATATCATGTACCGTTACCACCGCGCGCAAAACGAGCCGGGGTTCCTCACGCAGCCCGTGACCTACTTCTTCGGCGGCAAAGCCGCGCCGGGGTACTTCATCGCGAAGGAGACGATCCGCCTCATCAATGCGGTGGCAGACAAGATCAACAAGGACCCGCGCGTTTCAGCGTTCATGAAGGTCATCTTCATCG
>CAUQAR010000063.1:0-9114 GCA_963515775.1 uncultured Selenomonas sp.
GATGTATACAATGCAAAACATTGTTTTTGCTTGACAAAACGCTCTATATTATAATATTCTCTATAAAATATACACTTAATCTCCGAGTCGGTTTACATCTTTCGGTATTTTGACCTGTCGCAGGAGGAAACGTATGATTGTAGGCGTTGCAAAGGAAATCAAAAACAATGAATTTCGCGTCGGTATGACCCCGTCGGGCGTGGAGGAGATGCGCCGCGCCGGGCACGCCGTGCTGATCGAAGCGGGCGCCGGCGTCGTCAGCGGCTTTTCCGACGCCGACTACGAGGCGGCCGGGGCCGAAGTCCTCGCCGATAAACGGGCGCTCTTTGACCGCGCCGAGATGATCGTCAAGGTCAAGGAGCCGCTCGCATCCGAATACGATCTCCTCCATGCGGGACAGATTCTCTTCACCTATCTGCATCTCGCGGCGGAACCGGAACTCGCCGCGGCACTTCTTCGGAAAAAAGTGATCGGCATCGCCTATGAGACCGTGCGCGGGCCGCACGGCGCCGGCCTGCCGCTGCTGGCACCGATGAGCGAGATCGCGGGCCGCATGTCCGTGCAGATCGGCGCCCACTTCCTCGAGAGCCACAGCGGCGGCAGCGGCGTCCTGCTCGGCGGCATCGCGGGCGTACCGGCAGGGCAGGTCGTCATCATCGGCGGTGGCAACGTCGGCACGAACGCCGCGCGCATCGCCGTGGGGCTCGGTGCGCGTGTCACGATCATCGACCGCGCCGTCGACCGTCTCCGCTACCTCGACGAGCTGTTCGGCGGCCGCGTGGTCACGGCGTACTCCACGCGCGCCGATATTGCCCGGTGGGTGCGCACAGCCGATCTCCTCATCGGTTCGGTACTCGTGCCGGGTGGACGTACGCCGATCCTCGTCACAGAGGATATGGTTCGGACGATGAAGAAAGGCTCCGTGATCGTCGACGTCGCGATCGATCAAGGCGGATCCATCGAGACTTGCGATCATGTCACGACGCACGACACACCGACATTCGAGAAGCACGGCGTCATTCACTACGCCGTTGCGAACATTCCGGGGGCCGTGTCGCGCACTGCGACGCTCGGCATCACGAACGCGACGCTTCCCTATGTGCGCGCCATTGCGGCGCAGGGATGCAAGGCCGCGCTGCGCGACGTGCCGGGTTTTCGGTCGGGCCTCAACACGATCGACGGGCATCTGACGAACCGCGCGGTCTCGGAGGCGCTCGCCCTGCCGTGCGCGGACATCGACGTATTTCTTTAAAACGCCGCTCATTTTGAACGCGAAGGGGCTGTTTCACCTTGCACCGATATGCGCAGTGAAGCGGCCCCTTTTCTAAAATCCTCATGCAGAAAAGAAAAGGCAGGGAGATTCCCGCCGGCCGGCGGCAGCACCGCAGCGGCGACGATCTCCCGTACGAACTGAAAGGATTGTGGTTACATTGGCTGACTCTTCATGGAAACGCGTATTCATCCTTGCCGGCTCCTATCTCGGGTTCATGATCGGCACGGGCGTCGCGACGGGACAGGAGATCTTGCAGTACTACACGGCGAACGGATGGATGATCTTCGGCACGGCGATCGTCATCGC
Organism: uncultured Selenomonas sp.; assembly: GCA_963515775.1. GTDB lineage: Bacteria > Bacillota > Negativicutes > Selenomonadales > Selenomonadaceae > Centipeda. The sequence continues at coordinate 1,580 of CAUQAR010000063.1, forward strand.
CGTCATCTTCATCGTCGCGAACTACGGCTTTGCACTGGCAGGGCGCGACCACAACGCAACATCCGGTCAGAAAGCCTTTGTCTACTACAACGGCACGGTGCTCGGCAAGGCGTTCGACTGGTTCACGGTATTTTTCTGTTATTTATCCTACTGCGTGATGGTCGCCGGCGGCGCCGCCACATTGCAGCAGCAGTATGGCCTGCCCGTCTACGTCGGCGCGGGGATTGTCGCCGTCCTCGCGGGCGGCTCCGTAGCGCTCGGACTCGGGCGGCTCGTCGACATCATCGGCCGCATCACGCCGCTGCTCCTCTTTGCGATCGTCGCAATGGTTTTCGTCTATCTGATGCAGCACTACGATACCCTCGCCGCGAATGCGGCCCTCGTCTCCTCCGGACAGCTCGAAATGACGCGCGTCGGCAGCAACTGGTTCATGTCCGGCATGTCCAACGGCGGCTACAGCATCCTCATGCTCGCGAACTTCAGCGCGGTGCTCGGCGCGCGCGAGGACTTTAAGACGCTGTTCCGCGCGAACGTCCTCTCGACGCTCCTACTTGTGGCGATGAACACGATCATGGGCCTTTCGATCATGAGCACCATCCTCGATCTCTATCAGGTGCAGATCCCGAACCTCGTCATCGTAGCCAGCCTCTCGCCGGAGCTCACCGCGATCTTTGGCGTTCTGATCTTTGTGGCGGTCTACACGACGGCATGCCCGCTCCTCTGGACGGCCGTCGCGCGCGTCGGCATTGAGGGCAGTACGCGCTATAAGGTGTGGGCGCTTGCGCTCGCGGCCATCGGCTTCTTCTTCGGCATGTTCGTGCCGTATCATATGATGCTCAACTACGTTTACGGACTGAACGGCTACATCGGGTTCATCGTCATGGCACTCATGTCGATCAAACTCCTTCGGCTGAAGTTCTTCGCGAAGGGAAGTGCGTCTTAATGCCAAACCGTGCGGCATGGGCCGAGATCGATCTGGGCGCCCTTGCACATAACTATCGAGAGATCAAAAAGCGCATCCAAAAGGGCGCCAGGCTCTGCGCCGTCGTGAAGGCCGATGCCTACGGACACGGCGCCGTCGCCGCGGCGCGCGTCGCCCTCGACCAAGGGGCGGCATACCTCGCCGTGGCGACTCTCTCGGAGGCGCAGGAGCTGCGTGCAGCCGGCTTTACCGTGCCGCTGCTGATCCTCGGTCTCGTCGAACCGGCACAGGCCCGGGACGTCGTGGATGCGGACATCACGCAGACCGTGTGCGATACGGCCCTTGCGGAGGCCCTGTCGCGGGCGGCCGTGCGCATGGGAAAACGGGTCAAGCTGCATCTGGCCATCGAGACCGGCATGGGGCGCATCGGCGTTCGTCCGGAGGATGCCGCGGAGATCGCCGGACAGATCGCCGCGCTCCCGAACGTCGCGCTCGAGGGCGTCTTTTCCCACTTTGCACTGGCCGACGTACGGGACAAGACCTTTACGAAACAGCAGGCAAAGCTCTTTGCAGAGGCTTGCGCCGCGATCGAGGCCGCGGGGATCGCAATTCCGATCAAGCACATCGCGGAGTCGGCCGCGATTCTCGAGCTCCCGGACGTCCACTGCGACATGGTGCGTGCGGGGATCATCCAGTATGGTCTCTGGCCCTCCGACGAGGTCGCGCGTCCCGTCGACCTGCGCCCGTGCATGAAATTCTGCGCACGCATTCTCTTTGTCAAGACCCTCCGGCCGGGGGAATCCGTCGGCTACGGGCGAAATTTCATCGCATCGCGTGAGACGCGCATCGCGACCCTCCCGGTCGGCTACGCGGACGGCTACATCCGCGCCTATGCGGGCGGCGCCGTCGAGGTCCGCGGCAAGCGCGCGCCGATCGCGGGGCGCGTCTGCATGGATCAGGTGATGATCGACATCACGGATATTCCGGAGGTGCAGACGGGCGACGTCTGCACCCTGTTCGGCTCGGAGACGCTCAGCGCCGACGAGGTCGCGGGTTGGGCAAACACCATCAACTACGAAGTCGTCTGCCTCGTCTCCAAACGCGTTCCGCGCGTCTATATCGCCTAGGATCATAAACGAATCAACATAAAATACGCCCCTGCCGCGGTGCATGGGCGTATTTTTTGCGGCGGTACATTCCCTCCAAGGGTGCAGCCGGAGCGGTCCGTTCCTGCGGGACAGGCGATGCGCAGGGTCCTCTCAAAAACTGAACTCCGTTCATAAATTCCTGCGATAAAGAATTTTATAAAAAATGCTTCATAAACTATAGACAAATATTCTCATAAGCTGTATAATCCGATATAGATTCTCATTCTATTCAAACGGATGTGATGCGTTTGCGATCGCATCGCTTGCAAAGGAGTGTCATATATGATGAAGAGCATTGTACGGAAGCGGATGCACCGCCTGCTTACCTGCGCGGTCTGCGCATGGCTTTCCGCACCGATTTGTACGGCGTGGGCGGAAGAAAATTCTGGGGGGGGGAACAGCCTTTCTACTGCTGATATTCATGTGGAGGCTGACGCCGCGAAAGAAGAGGCGAAATACGAGTCGCAGTCGACGACGATCATCACGAAGGAGGACATCGCCAGGAAGCAGGCGAAGTCCGTCGAGGACGTGATCTTCAACGAAGTCGGCGTCACGCGCACGATCGACGCCATGGGCAACGTCGGCGTCTCGATCCGCGGCGCGGACCCGCGTCATACGCTCATCTTAGTCGACGGGCAGCGCATCATCGGCGGCGAGGCAAAGTACAACGGCAACGGCGATGAGCTCCTGCGCATCGGCGCGGAAAACATCGAGCGCATCGAGATCATCCGCGGCGCGGCGAGCGCGAAGTACGGCGCGGACGCCATCGGCGGCGTCATCCACGTCATCACGAAGCAGGGCGTGAAGACCCCGTCGGTGGAGCTGAACGTCGAGGGGCGCTATCACACATCGCGCAGCGGCAGCGGCACGGAGACTAACACCCTGCCCGCGAACTTCTACCTGCGCGCGGATTCGGGCGATATGGGGAAGTTCAACCTCAGCGCGTGGACGTCGAAACGCGAGGTGCTGCCCGTCTACTCAAGTGAACGCGGCTACCAATACGGCGTGAATTGGTTCACCGACTTCAAGCCGTCTCTGCGCTACTACGGCTCGATCAAGAACGACGGTGTGAGCGGCAGCTATGCCTTTGACAAGGACAACAAATTCTCCTTCCGCATCACGACGGAAAAGGAGAACATGCAGCGGCGGAATAAGATGTCCAATCCGCTGGACATTCTCGGCTCCTTCTTCGAGCCAATGCAGATCTATCAGCGCGACCGCACGCGCGACACCTACAACCTCAGCTACGCGGGGCGCATCGGAAAAAATACAGACTACACGCTGAACTACGGATACGGCAAGATGCGCGAGAACGACTCGAACCTCCTCACCTACTACGGCAGCGGACGCGACAAGTATGCGGGAAAGAACGATCTCGCGGGCGTCGACTATCTCGAGCACAAACAGACGAACATCGACCTGCACTTCAATACGGCAGTTAACAACGCGCACTACCTCAGCTATGGCATCGGCTATCAAAAGGAGGACGCGAGCGGCTCGCGCCTCAAGGACGCGCCGAAGACCTACGCGAAGACGATCAACCCTTGGGACTACGATAAGTCGCTCGCCGTCGACGACAACACGGCGGGCGTCGACGATCCCCCGTCCTCCTATGTGCATGATCACAAATTCATACGCAATGAGAACGGCTTCATCTGGGACAGCAACACGGAGTATTACGGGAGTGATGCGCCGCCTCCCATGACCTACGAAGAAGCGAGTCGGATCGATCTGGGAGAATACTTTATGAACGGCATCATAAGGGATAATCAAGGAATCCTTTCCGATGCCGAGATGAAGGCAAAGTATGACGCCTTCAACAATCTGCTCAAGGCGCAAAACGATTTTACCGATCCCAAATTTAACGACACGCCAAGCACATATACGGATGACCCCGTATTAGGCTATTACGGCATCTTGAGTGCCTGGGGAAACGCCTACAAGCAGGATAAAAACATCCAATGGAACGGGCAATACTATGGACAGGGCTTTGACGAGCGCAGGAACCGTCTCCTCATCGGCGAAGCGGATCTCAAAAAGACCTATCTCTATGTCCAGGACACATGGCAGCTCTCGCCGAAGACCATCCTCGCGCCCATCGTGCGGCTCGATCACAGCGACCGCTTCGGCTCCCATGTGACGGCGAACCTCGGCCTCACGCACACGCTTCGGCCGCACCGCCGCCTCAAGGCGAACATCGGCACCGGCTACGCAGAGCCGGGACTCGGCGAGCTGTTCTACAACTGGGAGATGTACGGCGGCACGGGCGGGAACCATCTCGGCTGGTACTGGATCGGCAACCCGAACCTCAAACCAGAGAAATCCCTCAACATCGACCTCTCACTTGAGGGCGAGAATAAAAAGACCTATGCGAAGGTCGGCGTCTTCCACAACGAGATCACGGACTACATGACGCACTACTTCACGGGGCAGCTCATCGACTTCAACTTCCAGGGTAGGAGCTACCGCCGCACCCCAGACCGCATCTACAGCTTTAAGAACATCGGCAAGGCAAAGCTGACGGGCATCGAGGCGGAGGTGCAGCATCAGTTCAACAAGCACTGGAGCGCGAAGCTCGGCTACACATGGCTGCGCGCCGTCAACGCGAGCGATCCCGATCTGCCGCGCCGCCTGCTCGACCGCCCCGTGCATAAGATCGACCTCGGCGTGAACTACAAGGACGAGGCGCACGGCATCCGCGCCGCCCTCTGGGGCAGCTACTACAGCCGGATGCTCGACAGCAATTCGGTCAAGACGGACAATCTCTTTGAAAAAGACATCCACGGCAACTATAAGCGCGTGCGCGGGGACTACCGAGAGAAGAGCTTCGGCATATGGAATCTGCTCGTCGAGAAGGACATCACGAAGGACTTCACTGTCTACGCGGGCGTCGATAACCTCTTCAATCATCAAGACGATGACCGCGCCTACCACGACCGCACGTTCCGCTTCGGCATGAATGCGAAGTTCAACGACCTCGGCACGATCTTCGGGCATGCCTATACACGCAATGTCGACGGCGTGCTCGTGGATAGGAACGGCGTGCCGCTCGCGAACGTCTACGGTGCGGACTGGTTCGTGCGCCGTCCCTCCGTGGCGACGGACGGCAGAGCCGCGGGGAGCTTCGACTTCTTCGGCGATTACCGCCTGCGCATGAGCAGCTACCGCGGCTACGACCGCGCGGAAATGCGCGAGACGAAGGAAACGCAGGCAAGCCCGGAGGCCGCGGAAAACTACGCGGATCGTCCCGATCACGGCATGGGGCAGCGGCTGCGCATCGGCGCGAGCTACCGTATAGCGGATGACATCGACGCCAAAGTCGTACTCGCGACGGGAAAGAAGAACGACGCGTCTGCCGCCGTCGATGAGATGCGCGGCCTGGACGACGTGCATATCGAGCAGGCGGAGGTCACGAAGAGCGACGCGCGCGTCGACTGGTCGCTCGGACGCCTTTCCGAGCCGATGGGCGTCACCGGCTATTGGTTCGGCAAGGAGTACGACGGCGCGCGCGTCCTCTACACGAAGGACGCGACGCAGATCGCAGCCGGCTTCGGCGACTTCTCTCGGACGACGGGCGTCGCCAACAGCGCCTACAACCACAGGGAAGCGGCACAGATTCACCGCGCGCCGACAATCAATGAGCTGATGGGCTACTATACCGACTCGACGAGCCGCGAGCATACAAGATCGGAACCGTACCCCATGGAATACGATCCGGATGCGCAGGCGAACTACCGCGAGAAGTTCAACAACGCGGGCAAGATCCAAGACGCGGACGGCAACTGGGTGCGCGACCCCTCGCTGACGGACGTCGAGATTGCCGAGAAAAAGCTCGCCGTCGTGCGTGAATTTATCGGCATCCTAAAAGATGTCGACGCGGAGATGGCGAAGCGCGATTCAAACTACGAGAGCAACTGGGAACGGGTATTGACAGACGGAGGAGACCACCCTGCGGATACGGCGGCGAGGCGTCTTCTCACTGTCAGCGGGGCGGATATTGTCGTGCGCCGCAGCGACCACACGGTCAAGGATCTTTACACGCCGCGCCGGATCAGCAGCTGGCAGAGCAAGGCTCCCTATGAGGAACTCACGACCATCGACGGCAAGACCGCCCAACAGAATCTTAACAACCCGAAGTACGGCGGTGTCGAGGGACTCTTGCGCTCGGAGAACATCAAGGCGATGATGAACGATATCCTCACTGCCGCCGAGGACAGCGGCAGCACCTACGAGAAGAAATCCGACGGTACGAGCCTCACGCGCGACGAGGCGATCGACTATATGTTTACTTCCTTCGTCGGTGAGACGGCGACCTTTTGGAACAAGTCTCTGCCCGGCGTGAACAAAACGGACGGCTCCAGAGCATCCTACAACGGCGTATCCAAATTCTTCGAGCATATGACCGGACCGAGCAAGTTTAACCCGATGAACTCCGCGCCCCTTCCGCTCCCCGGCGCGCCCGTGACTTTCCATCAGGCAGGATGGCTGCTGAAACACGACGTCATTCCCTCCATGAAGCGCGCCGCCTATCTCAAAGTGCGTCGCCAATTCGGATCGAATCTCGGCGTCGAGCTGTGGACGCTGCGCTCCTTCGGACGCGGCGCGGATGTCAAGGGGCGCGATCTGAGGATCGCCGACGTCATCGGCATCGGCGCGCGGTATCTCCTCAGTCCGCGCACCATGTTCTCGGTCGACTACGGTGTCAACCGCGCCGCGATGGGACGCTATTTCCACGGCGGGCGCGACCGCTACGGCGCGTACACGGGCGGCGGATCAAATCCGACGTTCTGGGTCATGCGCCTTGACTACGGCATCGCCGATATGGACATCCCGGGCAGCTGGGGCGTCTACTTCGACTACAAGAACTTCGCGCACGGCTCCTTCGTCGGCGGCACGGGCGCGGAGCTCCCCGACCGCTACCTCGACGGCATCCGATCCTACACCACGGGCGTCTCCTTCGTCCCTGCGCAGAACTGGCTGCTTGAAGCTGCCTACACCTTCGGCGCACGCAGCACGCAGATGCGAGACACCCTCTATACGCCCGAGCATTTCCGGCTGGGGGATTATTTCCGGATGCAGCTAACCTATCGCTTCTAATGGCGTGACGTGGGATTTTGGCGCATGGCGGTGTCAATACGCCGCCCTATATCGTCACCGGGCACGGCGCTGCCGTGCCCCTACGGGTGGCGGCATATGTCGATGTATTTCGGCAAATGGGATGCCGACGTGTTGTTGCAAACAATTCGATTGACGTGTGTCCCCCCCGCTCGCTTTACGCGTGCCCGGCATCGTGGGAAAACGCACCAATTTATGCGCGCGCTGTAGGGGCACGGCGCTGCCGTGCCCTCAGCCGATATATGCGCGCCTCGCAACGTGACGCGGGATTTTCGCGCACGGCGGTGTCAATACGCCGCCCTATATCGTTACCGGGCACGGCGTTGCCGTGCCCTCAGGCGATATACGCG
>CAUQAR010000064.1:0-8963 GCA_963515775.1 uncultured Selenomonas sp.
CACCCGCCCCCGTACCGAGATCGAGGACGCGTTCCCGTCCCGAAAGATGCGGAAAATGCGCCAGCAGCACCGCATCCATCGAGAAGCGGAATTGATCTGTACGCTGAATGATTCTGCGTCCGCCGCACGCGAGATCGTCGAGACGCTCTCCCGGCCGCAGGCTCCCTTCAGTCACCTGACGTTTCGTCTGCATAGAGCGTACGCTCTCGCCGACGCGGCGGACGTTTCCCGCCTGCGCGCGGGCGTCGGCTGCCGTCCGATGCTGTCTGTCCCCGCTGCTGCGCGCGTTCACCGCGGTTCCTGGGCGCGGTGTCGCGTTCCCGACGCTCCCGGGCCTCTCCCGATCCCCGCGCCACACGAGACGAACGCCCCTCATGCTGCATATGCGGACAGGCAGATCCTGTATGTTCGCTGCCCTCTGCGCGTGCAATATCCTCCCACGAGGCAACGACCGTCTTGCCGTCGTCCATGAGCAGCGTGACCGTACGCCGCTGTTCGTTGAGCGCAACCACACGGCCCGCGCCGTCCTCGGCGACAACGCGGTCGTTCTGCGCCGGGATGTACTCCTCCTTCTTTTTTGCCTTCATGCAGCCGCCGCAGCCGTATCCTTCACTTTCAGACTTGAGACAGCACATGAGCCGCCCGCAGATCCCCGAGATCTTCGTGGGATTCAGCGAGAGGTTCTGCTCCTTTGCCATGCGGATGGAGACGGGAACGAAATCGCCCAGAAAGGAGGAGCAGCAGAGCGGCCGCCCGCAACAGCCCATCCCCCCCATCATCTTCGCCTCATCGCGGACGCCGATCTGACGCAGCTCAAAGCGCGTGCGGAAGACACTCGCGAGTTCGCGCACGAGCTGGCGAAAATCGACGCGCCCGTCCGCCGTAAAGTAAAAGAGCATCTTGGAAAGATCAAAGGTCAGCTCGACGTCAACGAGCTTCATCTTGAGGCCGAGCTCCCGTATCTTCTCCTCGCAGACCGCGCGCGCTTCGCGCTCCTTGCGGTGATTCTCGTCGATGCGCGCGAGGTCGGATGCGTCCGCGATACGGTGCACAACGCGCAGGTTCGGCGGCACGGATTCATCCGGCACATCCCGCGGCGCGACAACCACCCGACCGCACTCCATGCCACGCGCGGTCTCGACGACGACATGATCCCCCTCCGCAATCGTCAGCCGTCCCTGTCCAAAAGAATATATCTTGCCCGCCGATTTAAAACGGACACCAACAATCGTTTGCAAAACTTCCTCCTACATGATCTATATATAAACAATTCATTGGAATTGTTTTCTTGTCCGGATAAAAAAGGCCTCCGCCTGTAGCGCGGGGTTCACATTTGCGCCAAGGCGGCGGATGAGCGTGCCGCACGCGCGCAGGAGCGCGAAGAGCCGCGGACGCGTCATCACCGGCAGGAGCGCCGCAAGCGCCGCACGCCGATCCGTGTGAAAGAGTTCGGCCGTCCCGTCCTCCAAGAGCAGCAACAAATCGCGCAATGCCATCTGAAGGAATCCGATCCACGCCGCACGCGCTTCATGAGAAAGCGCGCCGAGGGCCTCCGCGCGCGTCCAGATCTCCTCCGGACGCAGTGCGGGGAGCGCTGAAAGGAATGCAAGCGCGTCGTCACGCTGCCCAAGGCCGGTATCGGCCAGCATGTAAGCGCGGCCGATGCTGCCGCCCGAGAGCGCGGCGACTGCCCCCGCATCCGATACGCCGCCGCGCACCGCAAGCGCAGCCTCGATATCGGCCCGCGCAAGTGTGCCGAACGCGACGCGCACGGCACGGGATCGGATGGTCGGCAGGACCGCATCGTACGCACAGGTCACGAGTATAAAAAGAATCTCGCCCGCCGGTTCCTCGAGCGTCTTTAAGAGGCGATTGGCCGCCGTCTCGTTCATGCACTCCGCACCGTCGATGAGGATGATGCGGCGCTGCGCAGAGACGGGCGCGCCGGATGCCGCGACGAGGATCTCGCGCACCGCATCCGTGCGGATCATCGCCGCACTCTTGCCGCGCATCTCCGGCGTGATCTCAAAGTAATCGGGATGCACGCCCGCCGCCATCGTGCGGCAGGCGTCGCAGTGCCCGCACGGCGCATCGCTCCCCGACGCACAGAGCAGCGTCCGTGCAAGGACCCGCGCCGTACGCCGCTTTCCTACGCCTGCGGGTCCGCAAAAGAGCAGCGCATGGGGCAGCCGGTCCGCCGCCGCCATCCGCCGCAAACGACGGATGATCTCGGTGTGTCCGCGCACATCCGCCCAGTCGTTCGGAAATACTTCCCGCACGGCCGGCTCTACGGAAGGCGCCTGCATCCTACGCGCAGCGGCCGCCATCACATATAGAGATCGACGAGCAGTCCGCGGATGGCGTCATGACTCGCGATGATGTCGAGCTGATCCGCCTGACCGAGCCGAATCTTCTCCGCCATCTCCTCCAATTTCTTGTCGATCTTGCGCACAGAGGTATAGACCTTCTGACGGCCGAGGCGGTCCCAGCCCGCCTGCGTCCGCAGCTCATACATGGAACCGACGGCCTCGCCGATGAAGCTCTGGATGAGCGAACGATAGGAGCGCAGCTCCTCGAACGTCGGCGACTTCGAGAGACGCGAACCCTGCGCATCAATCTGTTCAAGCAGACGATCCATCGCCTCGCGCGACATGGACTGCTCTTGATCCGCAAGCTCCATGCTGAAATCCGTATCCGCGCCGCGCACGCCCGTATCCGTCTCCGAACGTGTCATCGTGAGCGCCGCATTGCGCGACATACTGCTATCTATCTTCATCGCCATCGCGTTCACCCGATCCTTTTTTCTACCCCTCTTTATATGATGACCCAATATACCGATTTTTATTATAGCCCGAACATCCCGCAAAGTCAAAGTATGAAATTGACTTTGGCAGAATACTTTGCTATTCTATTCATAATATTATTATTCTATGCAGCAGCAGGAAAGGATCTAAGCCCATGGCGATCGAGGGGGACAAACTCACAAAACTCCTAAAGCACGGCACATTCATCCACATCGTCGACGACACGCTCGGCATCGACTACTATGGAACGCTCGAACTCAGCGAGGAGGAGCAGGCGGCCGAACGGCCCATGGGCGTGCTCACGGTACGGCTGGATATCTCCGAGGATAAATTCGTCAACGCGCCGGAGGCGGGGCATGTATTTCCCTGCCATCTCACGGGCGCAGGCTGCGTCTACCACTTTGCCGTGGCCTACCGCTCGTCCTCGCCGCTGCCGGATACGATCTGGTATCTCGACCTCCCGGAGCACGCCGAGCGCATCCAGCTCCGCGATTTCGTCCGCGTTCCCATCCCGATGGAGATCGAGGTCAAGCTGCCCGGCGATCATGCCAGTCTCCAAAACTACCGCACCGTGGACCTCATCGACATCAGCGGCGGCGGCCTCTGCTTCGTCCACGACGAGCCGGTCATCGAGGGGGCGATGCTCGCCGTCCGCGTGCCCGAGCTCCCGCACATCGGCACGCTCGAGACCGAGGCGCGGATCCGCCGTGCGACGCCGATCGAGACGACGCTCGGCATGACGTATCACATCGGCGTCTCGTTTGACGACGCGCTCACGAAGCGCGAGCAGGAACGGCTCATCCAGAGCATCTACCAGCTTCAGCAGAGCTATCTGCGCAAGGGGTTGAAAATACCGCAGATCGACCACACGAAACGAAGTTAATTGCGCCATGTAGCGCATAAAAATATGGGGCTGCCGCACTGATGAGTGCAGCAGCCCCGTTTCGTATGGGGAAAACTTCTGGGGCACAGAGCGCATATGTCTTGCGCCGCGCCATGTCAAAACAGGCCTGTGATCACGCCTTCCTCCGTGATGTCCATGCCCATCGCCGCGGGCTGTTTCGGGAGCCCCGGCATGGTGAGCACATGCCCCGTGAGGGCGACGACGAAACCTGCGCCGCAGGAAGCGCGCAGCTCCCTGACGGTGATGCGAAAGCCCTGCGGGCGCCCGAGAAGCGTCGGATCGTCGGAGAAGGAATACTGCGTCTTCGCCATGCAGACGGGCGTCTCCGTCATGCCGAGCCGCTCCATCTCCGCGCGCTGTTTCTTCGCCTCGGGTGTAAAGTCCACGCCGTCCGCGCCGTAGATTTCCTTTGCAATCGTTTCGATCTTCTCGGCAATCGGCAGCCGCACATCATAGATCATCCGGAAGTCCGCGGGCTGCGCAAGCGCCCGCTCCACTGCTTCGGCGAGCGCAAATCCGCCTGCCCCGCCCTTCGCCCAGACCTCCGCGCGGACGGCAGGCGTGCCGAGACGCGCGCAGAGGTCTTCGAGCAGGGAGAGCTCGGCCTCCGTATCGGTCGGAAATACATTGACGGCGACCACGGTAGGCAGCCCAAACTTGCCGATGTTCTCAATGTGCTTTTCGAGATTCGCCGCACCGCGGCGCAGCGCCTCGAGGTTTTCCACGCCGAGACTGTCTTTGGATGCACCCCCGTTCATCTTGAGTGCGCGCACCGTCGCGACGATCACGACGGCGTCGGGCGTCAGCCCCGCAAGCCGGCATTTGATATCAAAGAATTTCTCCGCGCCGAGATCCGCACCGAAGCCCGCCTCGGTCACAACGTAGTCGGCGCATTTCAGCGCGTACTTCGTCGCCATGACGCTGCTGCACCCATGCGCGATGTTCGCGAAGGGGCCGCCGTGAATGAGCGCAGGGGTCCCCTCGATGGTCTGCACGAGGTTGGGGTATATCGCGTCCTTAAAGAGGAGGGCAAGCGCCCCCGTCGCGCCGAGTTCCTCCGCGTAGACGGGACGTCCGCCGCGTGTATAACCGATGAGGATACGCCCGAGCCGTCGTTTCATATCCGTGAGCCCGTCCGCGAGACAGAGGATCGCCATCATCTCCGAGGCGACCGTGATGTCAAAGCCCGACTCGCGCGGGACGCCGTGCGCCGTGCCGCCGAGCCCGAGCGTGATGTGCCGCAGCGCGCGGTCGTTGACGTCGAGCACGCGCTTCCACACGATGCGCCGCACGTCGAGGTCGAGCGCATTGCCCTGCTGGATGTGGTTGTCGATGAGCGCGGCGAGAAGATTGTGTGCCGTCGTGACGGCGTGGAAGTCGCCCGTGAAGTGGAGGTTGATGTCCTCCATCGGCACGACTTGCGCGTATCCGCCGCCCGCAGCGCCGCCCTTCATGCCGAAGCACGGTCCGAGCGAAGGTTCGCGCAGCGCAACGACCGCCTTTTTTCCTTGCCGGTGCAGTGCATCGGCCAGCCCGACGCTCGTCGTCGTCTTGCCCTCGCCCGCAGGCGTCGGATTGATCGCGGTCACGAGAATGAGCTTCCCGTCGGCATTGTTTTTTACAGCTGCAATTGCTGCGCGGCCGATCTTCGCCTTGTATCTGCCGTACGGCTCGATATGCGCCGCGTTGATGCCGAGCGTGTCCGCAATCTCCGTGATGGGGCGTAGATGCGCTGCGCGTGCGATTTCGACGTCGGTTTTCATGTTGGTGCTCTCCTTTACCAAATTTGACCGAATTGAAGTGATTTTTTGCCCATGACGTTGGGCGGTCGTAATTGATGTGCCGTTTGGATACAGCCTCGAAGCGAGGCGCGCATATTGCGTGTCCTCTTCCCACGATGTATACGCCAATCTCCACTTAGTTCTTGTACCGCACAATCATTCGTCATCTTCTTTGTGGCGTTCTAACGATTCATGCCGCATCGGTAGGGGCACGGCGTGCCGTATCCGGTATCGATATACGGCGGCGTATGGTATCGCCGTACGAAAATGACACAGCGATACGGGCCCCCCCGCGTCTCAGCACTGTAAACTGAGTGACGCGGAAGTTTGGATGCATAGCTAGGCATGAGTCAAATGCAAGCGACGGCGTAATAAAAGGCTACTCCTAGCGAAGCATTTGACGAAATAACGACGCTATGCGCCAAAATCCCGCGTCACACCTCGGGCGGCTTGTACTACATTGTTCATCAACATCGCCACGGTTAAGAGCCCCACGCCCCCCGGCACGGGTGTGATCGCGCCCGCGACCTCCGATACCGCATCGAAATCCACATCGCCGACGAGTTTTTTCGGCGCGATGCGGTTGATGCCGACGTCGATCACCGTCGCGCCCGGCTTTACCATATCCGCCGTGACGAAGCGCGGCCGTCCGACTGCCGCGACGAGGATATCCGCTGTGCGCGCCACCGCTGCAAGATCCCTCGTCCGCGAGTGACAGACGGTGACGGTCGCATGCCGCTCGAGAAGCAGATGCGCCATCGGCTTGCCGACGATGTTGCTGCGCCCGATGATCACCGCATGCGCCCCCTCGATCGGTATGCCCGCATAGTCCAGCATGCGAACACACCCCGCAGGGGTGCAGGGCTGCAGTCCCGGCGCACCGAGCACAAGGCGTCCGACATTCACGGGATGGAATCCGTCCACATCCTTGCGCGGGTCGATGCGCTCCAGGACCTCCTCTTCATGCGCGCGCAGCCCCTCCGGCAGGGGCAGCTGCACGAGGATGCCGTGCACCGACGCGTCGGCGTTCAGCGTGTCGATGCGTGCGATCAATTCCTCCTTCGAAGTATCCGCGGGCAGCGCGATGTGGTCCGAGATGATGCCGAGCTCCGCACACGCCTTTTGCTTGTTGCGGACGTAGACTTCCGAGGCAGGATCGGCGCCGACGATGATGACGGCGAGCCGCGGCCGGACGCCCTCCGCCTCCAGCGCCGCGACCTCACATCCCGCCGCCTCTTTGATCTTTGCGGCAAACTCCTTGCCCGATAGAATTCGTGCCATAGGCCCTCCTCAGCTTTCTATAGGTAATAACTCATCCACGCAAAGAGAAAGATCGCAATGGAGACGATCCCGTTCCGCATGAAATACATCTGTGTGACGCGGGAAAAATCCGTAGGGCTTACAATGCGGTGCTGATAGACGAGCGTCACAGCCGCAATCAGAACGCCGATGAAATACGGAAAGTGCAGGCCGCACATCATGCCGACGGCAATGAAGCCCGCGATCGAGAGCACATGCGCGACGCGCGCGATGCGAAACGCCCCGCGCGCCCCGTAGGAAACCGCAAGGGAGTGCAGTCCTTGGCTCTTGTCGAATTCCTCATCCTGCGCGCCGTACATCGCATCAAAGGCGCCGATCCACAGGGCAACGGAGAGGTACAGAACGATCATCGGCGGCGCGACCGCACCGCTGACCGCGACCCAGCCGCCCGCAGGCGCCATCGCGATCGCGATCCCGAGAAAGAGATGCACCCAGCCCGTTACGCGCTTGAGAAAAGGATAGATGAGAAACGGAACTGCGGCGATCGGCAGCAGATAGATGCAGATCGGATGCAGCTGCAATACCGCAAATACAAGCACAAGGAGGCACACGCCTATAAAGACGAGCGCCTCCACCTTGCTCACGCGCCCCTGCACCATCGCGCGGTACGCGAGGCGGGGCTGCTGTTTATCATATTTCAGATCGGCGAGATTATCGAGAACCAGTGCCGCGGAGCGCGCCGCCGTAATCGCCAAAACGATCCAGCCGAGATCCTGAGGGCGCGGGTGCCCGTCCGCCGCGAGTAGCGCCCCCATGAGCGCGAACGGCAGCGAAAAGACAGTATGATGAAAGGCGGTGTTGTTCGCGTGCGCCCGAATCCGTTCCAGCAGACGGTTCAATCGAGTCCAAACTCCTTCCAACGCGCGGTGACGCGCGCTTTGATCTCCTCGCTCATCGCGATTTCATCCGGCCACTCGCGCGCGTGTCCTTCCTCCGGCCACGTCTTGGTCGCGTCGATGCCGAGCTTCGATCCCCACTTTGCCATCGGCGAAGAGTGATCAAGCACGTCGAGCGGCCCCTGTATGATTTCGAGATCGTATTTCGCGTCGATATTGTTGAAGACGCGCCACCAGACCTCTTTCATGTCCTGCACGTTGACGTGTGCGTCCACGACGATGATCATCTTGACGTTCATCATCTGCCCCATGCCCCAAAGCGCGTGCATGACCTTGCGCGCGTGCATTGGGAACTGCTTCTTGATGGAGACGACGACGCAGTCGTGGAACACGCCCTCGAGCGGCATGTTGACGTCCACGACCTCTGGCAGCATCTGCTTCAGCAGCGGCAGGAAGATGCGCTCCGTGGCTTTGGCAATGAAACAGTCCTCCATCGGCGGTTTACCGACGACCGTCGCCGCATAGATGGGATCTTTCCGGTGCGTGATCGCCGTGATGTGAAAGACCGGATAATCGTCCGCGAGCGAGTAGTACCCCGTGTGGTCGCCGAACGGTCCCTCGCGCCGCATCTCGTCGGTATCCACATAGCCCTCGAGAATGATCTCCGCCGTCGCGGGTACCTCGAGATCGACCGTCACGCATTTCACCAGCTCGACGGATTTGTGCCGCAAAAAGCCCGCGAACACCATCTCGTCGATGTCGCGCGGCAGCGGCGCCGTCGCCGCATAGGTGACGACGGGATCGGTGCCGATGGCGACGGCCGCCTCGATCCGCGTGCCGCCGCGCGCCTTCATATCGCGAAAGTTCTCCGCACCGTTCTTGTGGATGTGCCAGTGCATGCCCGTCGTGCGGCTGTCATACTTTTGCAGGCGGTACATGCCGACGTTGCGCTTGCCCGTCGCGGGATTCTTCGTAAAGACGAGCGGCAGCGTCACGAACGGGCCGCCATCGTCGGGCCAGCACTTGAGAATGGGGATATCGTCGAGACTCGGGTTTTCCGTCTCCACGACCTCTTGGCAGGGCGCGTGCTTCACATATTTCGGGAAATTGATCGCCTTGCGCGCTAGGGGGATCAGCGTCATGAGGTTCATCTTGTTCTGGAGCGAGATGTGCGGGATCTTGAGGATCTCCGTGAGTTCATCCGCGACATCGTCGAGCTTCTCCACCCCGAATGCGAGTGCCATGCGCTCGTAGCTGCCGAATGCGTTCATGAGGACGGGCATCTTCGAGCCCTTGACGTTCTCAAAGAGCAGGGCGA
>CAUQAR010000065.1:0-8939 GCA_963515775.1 uncultured Selenomonas sp.
CTGCACGGAGCCTTTGCCGTAGGACTGCGTCCCCATGATCGTCGCCGTCATGGAGTCCTGGAGTGCGCCCGCGAGAATCTCGGATGCGCTCGCGCTGTTCTCGTCAATGAGGACGACGATCGGGCATCTGCGCCCGAGACGGTGCGAACGGTAGACCTCCTCGTTCCCGTCGCGGTCAACGACGGAGACGATCGTCCCCGACGGCATGATTTGCTCGGCGACGGCGACGCAGCTCGTAATGAGTCCGCCCGGATTCTCGCGCAGGTCGAGGATGAGGGACGTCATGCCGAGCCCCTCGAGCCGCGTCATCTCATTCGAGAACTCGTCGCCCGTATGCTCGGCGAAGGACGCGATCCGGATGTAGCCGATCGTCGTCCCCTCGACCATGGTCCCGCGCACCGACGGCACCTGAATCACATCGCGCGTGATCGTAAACTCCTGCTCCGTGCCGTCGCGCAGAATGCGCAAAGCCACAGGCGTCCCGACCGCGCCGCGGATGTTCATCGCAACCTCTTCGCTCTGCATCTCGCTCGTCGGCACGCCGTCCACCGCGAGGATCTCGTCCCCCGCGCGCAGGCCCGCCGCCTCGCCGGGCGAGCCTTCGATCACGGAGATGATTTTGACATGTTTGTCCTTAAACCCCATCGTCACGCCGATGCCGCCGAAGGAGCCCTCCGTCTGCTCGCGCAGCGCCTGGAACATCCCGGGCGGCATGTAGACAGAATGCGGATCGCCCAAAGACGCAATCATGCCCTCGATCGCACCGTCGATGAGACGCGTCGTATCGGGGGCGTCCACATAGCGCGCTTGAATGAACTTCATCACGCCGAAGAGCCGCAGCACATCGTCGCCGTACAGCCCCGCCATCCGGAGGAGTCCGCCCGCGACGAGCACCGTCAGCATACTGCCGAAAAGCGCCGAAATGGCGCCGACCAAAATGATTTTTTTTCTGTTCATATCCTCTATCGCTCAATTAAAGATAGCTCAGCGGATTCACCGGCTCGCCGCCCTCACGCACCTCAAAATGGCAGTGCGGGCCGGTCGAGTTGCCCGTCGATCCGCATTCGGCGATCAGCTGGCCCTGCGCGACGCTCTGTCCCGTGCTCACCTCGAGCGACTGACAGTGTCCGTAGAGCGTCGAGATACCGCCGCCGTGGTTGATGATCACCGCGTTCCCGTAGCCCGAAATCCAGCCCGCATACTCCACAGTCCCCGCCTGCGCCGCATAGATCGGATCGCCGTAGTCGCCGCCGATGTCGATGCCGCTGTGGAAGCGCTGCGCCCCCGTGATGGGATGCGTGCGCCAGCCGAACGGCGAGGTGATGGGCCCGGAGAGCGGCCAGATCATCGCGCCCGAGCCCTGTACGGGCAGATCGCGCAGACCGCTGCGCTGGAGCATGCGCGTGATGCGCTCCGATGCCGCGCGGGATTCGTCCTGCTTGCGGTCGATCGTCGCCTTATCGTACTTCATCTGATCGATGAGCGCCCGCTGCTCCTCGACCTTTTCTTCCATCGCAAGGCGCGCCTCGCGCGCCTTTTTCTCAAGCGGCTCCTGCGCCGCCTTATCCTTCTCGAGGGCCTCCTTCAGCGCCACCATCGTATTGCGCTGTTCGAGCACCTCATGTACCAGATCGTAGTCCTGCTTGATCACGCGCTTGAGGAGATCCATGCGTGTCAGAAAATCCGAAAAATCCTTCGCTCCAAAGAGCACATCCACATAGGAAATCTGCCCGTTGATATAGATGTCGCGCACACGTTTCCCGAGCGCCGTACTCTTGCGGTCATATTCAATCTCGGCCGCGGCGAGCTTCTCCTCGTTCTCATCAAGACGTGCGAGCGTCTCGTCGAGCTCCGCCCGGCGCGCCTTGTGCTCTGCGATCGCCTCGTCCGCCGCCTCGTCGAGCCGGCGTTTCTGCTCGGAGAGCGAGTCGATCTTGCCGGCGAGTTCGTCGCTCTGCTTGCCCAGCTCCTCCACCTGTGCGTCGTAGCTGTCGCGCTGCTCCTCGAGCGTCGCCGCCGCTGCCTGCCCCGAGACGAGCAAGAGTAGGGCAAGTGCTGCGCCCAGATATTTTTTCATGCCGTCCATGCAGTCACACCTTCAAGAAGCGCTTGAGCGACACCCATGCGCCCATCGCGCCGATGGCCATGCCGAGCAGGACGATCACAATGCTCACATAGGTCATGAACGGCGACTGCGGGATCAGCGGGAAGAACGCGAGCGTATCGTAGACCTTATTCGCCACCCCCGCGTAGAAACTGCGCAGGACAAAAGCCGAGATCACGCCGCCGACACAGCCGAGCACAATCCCCTCGAGCACGAACGGCCAGCGGATGAACTCGTCCGTCGCGCCGACATATTTCATGATCGCGATCTCGCGGCGCCGCGCAAACACCGTCAGCCGGATCGTATTCGCGATGATGAACACCGTCGCGCCGCCGAGCAGCAGAATGAGCAGCACGCCGAAGAGCCGTACGAGCCGCGTGATGTCAAAGAGATGCTCCACCACATCCTGCCCGTACTTCGCCGACTCGACGCCGTCCATATGCTCGATCTGCTTGGCCGCCGTCTCCACCATATCCGGCTGCCGCACCGTCACCTCGTAGGCGTTCGGCAGCGGATTCTTGTCGCCGAGCGCGTCCAGCAGATATTTCTGCTCGCCGAGACGCTCCGAGAGGCGTTCGCGCGCCTCTTCCCGGCCGACGTACTTGACGCTCTCGATGCCTTGGAGCGCCTTGATCTTATCGCCGAGCGCGTCCTCCTCGTCCTCCGTCAGATCGTCCACCATATAGACGCTGATCTGCACCTGCGACTCGAGCATGGACGCCGCGCGGTTCATATTCAGCGCAAGGATGAGAAACACGCCGAGGATGAAGAGCGAGACCGCGACCGTGCCGACCGCCGCGAACGTCATCCAGTTGTTGCGGCGCAGGGAGCGAAAGACCTCCTGCACATAGTATTCGGCCGTTCTAATCTTCATAGCCGTAGCCTCCGTGCATATCGTCGCGCACGATATGACCTCCCTCGATGGCGATCACGCGCCGCTGCATCGTATCGACGATCCCCTTGTCGTGCGTCGCCATGACGATCGTCGTCCCCGACGCATTGATGCGCTTAAAGATATCCATAATATCCCAGCTCGTCTCCGGGTCAAGATTCCCCGTCGGCTCATCCGCAATCAGAATCGCGGGATCGTTGACGATCGCGCGCGCAATCGCCACGCGCTGCTGCTCGCCGCCCGAAAGCTGCGAGGGGAAATTGCGGTATTTATCGCGCAGCCCGACCACGTCGAGCACCGCGTTCACGCGCCGCTGTATCATCTGCCGTGGCGCCTCGATCACGCGCATCGCAAAAGCCACATTCTCATAGACCGTCTTATCCGAGAGCAGACGGTAGTCCTGGAAAATAACGCCGAGCCCGCGGCGCAGGTACGGTACATCCTCCGGATCCATATGAACCACATCGTGCCCGTTGACGAAGAGCTCGCCCTCGCTCGGCAGCTCCTCACGAAACAGCAGCTTGATGAACGTCGATTTGCCCGCGCCGCTCACACCGACAACGAAAATAAACTCCCCCTTGCCGATCTCGATATTCACATGATCGAGCGCAAGGGCTCCGTTTTCGTATGTCTTGGAGACATTCTTCATCCGAATCATTGCGTACTATCTACTCCCATCCCCATCAGAGATCTCCATATGAGACAACAGTCCCTTAAAAACGTCTCTCATTATAGCACAAATGACGGGGCGATAAAACCTCAACCGCCACATTTGACCGCAAAAGAAAAGCGGGGACGAATCCCCGCAAAATATCTCGCTACATCCATCGTGCGCAAGTATCGCAATCTATGCGCGTTTCGTAGGGGCACGCTGCCGTGCCCTTGGTCAACCGAGGCGCGCGCATATCAATAAAAACGTATGCGTGCTAAAACGCACAACAAAAAAGACACGGTGCAAGCGTGCCTTATGATTGATATAATATTTATGAGGTACTACGACAGCGACAGGCGGTCAACTCTTGCCCCGCAAGGGGGTGAGTCCCATGAACGAAACGAATATAACGTTGTTACTCTTCGTTATCCTAGTGGTTCTCTTAACAAGAAAGTAACCGCCCCTCGTCCCTAACGTGTGGCGGTTAAATCCTAAAACATGGTATGGGGCACTGACCGTCTGTCGGCAGTACCTTTTCTACG
Organism: uncultured Selenomonas sp.; assembly: GCA_963515775.1. Taxonomy (GTDB): domain Bacteria; phylum Bacillota; class Negativicutes; order Selenomonadales; family Selenomonadaceae; genus Centipeda. The sequence continues at coordinate 4,191 of CAUQAR010000065.1, forward strand.
CTTATTATAGAGCGTTTCCGTCCCTGCGTCAACACCCTGCTGCGCCTTTCATCGGTGCAGGCTGCGCCCCTGCGTCAGCGTATCTTTTGCAGGAAGAGGCGCATACCGTCGGTGATGTAACGAGTAATATACTCACTGCCGGCATGATATTTCCCACTGCTGTCCGGCGTATAAACATCCGTATGCACGCCGCCCCCGACGCTCTTGACCTCAAGTCTGCCGTCAGAGAGGAACCGGCGGTATGAATACGGCTTGTCCGCCCCGTTCTCGGCATCCGAATACATGGTAAATACTCCCGTCGCGGTATCGTAGCTGAACGCGACCCATTCCGAGCTGTCGTTCGCATCGACCACCATATAGCGCGCGGGAACGGCGGGGCTTGCCTGCGGTGCGGCGCTCGCCTTCTTTTTCGTCTTGCGCACGACGAATTTATGAAATCCGCCGTCCGGCGTCGGCCACTCGAACGCACACGACTTTCCCTGGTCGAGGTCTTCCTTCATGATATTGAAAAAGCCCTCTGTGTTCACGATATACTCGGGCAGGGTTCTTTCCCCGATGCCCGGGATATAGGCGACATAGGCAGCGCGGTCCTGCCGGTACTCATAGACCGCGTCATAGGCGCGGTTCTCGGGGATGAGCTGCTCCACCTGCACATCGCCCGGCTCCCACCCCTTCCATGATAAAAATGTCCACCGCTCGATGGGGCCCCCATCATCGTAGAGGGTGAGCACGCCTGCTTTCTCGTCGTAGTCAAACGACCTGTTCCATCGGCCTGCCTCCTGCGTTGGGGCGACGATTTCATAGGTGCCCTGCTCCGGTTCCGGCGTCACAAGCACAACTCCGCCGCTGCCGCCTCCGTTCGGTTTCGCATAGCGCTTGAGGATAAAGGTGCTCTGATTATCCCATCGATCCAGGCTCGTAAAGCGCGTCTCCCCGATATCCCCGTTATAGGGCGCGGCGGAGGCGGGCTCCCCCTGCGCAAGCAGCAGTGCGGCGACAAACAGCAGCGCCGCCGTGCAGGTCTTCATCATCGCGATTGGATGTGTCATCTTCGTTCAGCTCCTTATCACTTTGCTTTCTGAATGGTAAAGGTATGCGATTTCCCATCCGGCATATCGGCCATGACGCTGATATCCTCCACACCAAAGTTGGTCTCCCCTCTGATAGCGCCGTCAAACTGGAACAGCACATCTATGATATATGCAGGCAATGTCTGCGGGCCTTTTCCTTCCCAAAGGGCAGATATTTCATAGACTCCGCTGTAGGATTTGTTCTCCGGACGCAGTTCCTCCACGGTCACGCGGTTGTTCCAACAGTCGCTGAAATCCAGCCGCCGCACCGCGCCCTTATCGTCATACAGCGTAAATATCTGCGTGGATATATCGTAGTCAAAAGACCGGTTCCATTCAGACGGCGACACCTCGTCCACGATGTTATAGGCGCCGTGTTTCGGTGCGGCGGAGGCAGGCTCCCCCTGCGCGAGCAGCAGCGCGCCGACGAGCAATAATGCCGCCATAGAGACTCTAAAAACGTTCGTTGTTCGATTTCTCATTTCACTCAGCTCCTTATCCTTTGTAACAACTTATCCAAGATATGTTTTTTCCATAGGCCATAGTCCAAAAATCCTACTATGAAACCTACCAACATCGCCTCCAATAGGTTAACTTCGTCTTCGTTTCCTACCGGCTCCGCCCTTGGCTGTATGACAGTATGTTTTCCTAAGAGCACACTGTCTGTCCCACAGTTATTGAGGGCAGTTATTGTCAGAACCATAGTCGAAAATACAACAATCCCCGTCCCCAAAAATGCGGCTGGATTTTTTATCGCGCGAGCAATATGTATAAGATATAGCGTTGTGATGGCAGATAGAGCCTTGATACTAATACCCCATACCAGTTTATTCGCCGCGTATTCTGACATAAGAAGACCAAATACTATACACAGAATTACCAGCAGTGCAAAATAATTTTTGTGTTTCGCTTTATCATGCACCCATCTCAAAGGCCACAATAAAGCGCCTATGACAACACATATTGCGATGATTGCGTATATATCCATCATCTTCCATCCTGCCTAAAGATTCACGGAATCATCCCTTCATCCATCAGCGTTATCTTCTCTCCCCTTTGATGTGCAAGCAGCGCGCGCAGGACATAGGCGGCCTCGCCCGTGTAGGTCATCGTGCTGTACTTGCGCGCCGAGTTTTCGTGCAAGAACCTTCGGCGTCATGTCCGGCGCAGTGAGGAATGCCGCCCCGCTGTCATTCGCCTGCTCGATGGGAACGACATTCCGGTCGCGGTAGTCATACGCGAAGTCCTCGCCCGGCGGTTTGCTCAGATAGATGCAGCGGTATTCTCCGGTCTTTGCATTGTAGTGAAAATCGTAGAGCCCTTGATAAAGGTGCGGCTCGACGCCCTCACCGACCCGACCGATGACACGGCCGCCCAGTACATGATAGTGCGTGATGTCCCCCTCAGACCAGATGTCAATGCCGTCCACATCCATGACGACGTTGTAGCCCGTCACGGGGCGCTGCTCGTCTCCCGCGAGCATATAGAACCCTACCTTCACGTAGTGCTGCGCCGACGCGGTGCCCGCGTTCGCCCCCAGCGCGACGCACAGGACGGCGCAAAGCACAATCGCAAAACTCCATACACGTTGTCTCATAAAAAGCCTCCTTGAACGAAATCCAATATACTGTAGACATGGATATTATTTCCCCCCCCGCGGATTTTCCTGCCAATTCTAAAAATATTTTTCAAAACGATAAAAAGATCCTGCGTTCAACAGCTGCGTTAACCAAAGCGTTTGACGATATGACAAAGGCGGGCGCGAAAATCCCGCGTCACTGCACAAAAAAAACGCCGCCCACGCGTACATACGCATGATGCGGCAGTCCCAACTCAATCCTACAAAAATTTCTTCACGTCCTTGCGATCGGCGGCACGCGCCGCAGGATCACGGCGATCGTGACGGCCAGCGCGGCAAAGCCCGCGGCGACGCCCATCCAGCCGTTCTGCGTCACGCCGTCCACGACGTAGCCGACGAGCGAGCAGAGCGACACGGTGAACACATACGGAATCTGTGTGCTCACATGGTCGAGATGATGACACTGCGCGCCCGCGGACGCAAGAATCGTCGTATCCGAGATGGGCGATGCGTGATCGCCGCCGACCGCGCCCGAGAGCACCGCCGCCACGCAGACGACGAGCATCGCGGAGCTGCCCACATCGCCGAGCACAGCGATCGCGATCGGAATCAGAATCCCGAACGTCCCCCACGACGTCCCCGTCGCGAACGACAGACCGAGCGCCACGAGGAAGAAGATCGGCGGGAGGAACATGATGATCGACGCGTGCGTGCTCACAAGCCCGCCGACGAAGCCGCCGAGGTTCAGATATTTATCGCTGCACACACCAGAGAGCGTCCACGCAAGGCACAGAATGAAGATCGCGGGGACCATCGCCTTGAACCCCTTGCTGAAGCTCTTGCAGAACGCCGTAAAGGAGAGCACGCGGCGCGGCAGATAGAGCAATCCTGTGAACGCGAAGGCGAGGAAGGAACCGAACACGAGCGACTTCGAGGAATTGCAGTCCGCAAAGGCCTGCGCCACGCTCTTTCCCTCGTGGATGCCGCCCGTATAGAGCATCCCGTAGATGCAGGCCGCGATGAGGACGACGAGCGGCAGGAGCAGATCGATCATCTTTCCCCGGCCCTCATCCTCATCGCGCTCCGCGGCCGCATCACGATACTCCGCGGGGATGAAAAATTCCTTTCGGTTCTCGCGCACCGAGTGCGCCATCGCGCCGTAGTCACGTCCCGTCCAGATGATGAACAGCATGAATGCAAGCGTGAGCAGCGCGTAGAGGTTGAACGGAATCGTCTGCAAAAAGAGCGAGACCCCGTCGATCGAACTGTTCTCCGGCAGTGACGAGCCGACCGCCGCAGCCCAGCTCGACACGGGCGCAATGATACAGACCGGCGCCGCCGTCGCATCGATGATGTACGCGAGCTTCGTGCGCGCCACCTTGAGCTTGTCCGTCACAGGGCGCATGACCGTGCCGACCGTGAGGCAGTTGAAATAGTCGTCGATGAAAATCACGATGCCGAGCAGCGCCGTCAGCAGCAGCGCGCTGCGCTCGCCCTTGATCGTCCGCGCCGCCCATTCGCCGTAGGCGCGCGTCGCGCCCGAGCGCGTGATCGCCGCAACGAGGATGCCGAGGATCGCGAGGAACACGAGGATGTTCACATTCGCGCCGACCTTCTCCTCCATCACTGAGAACATCACGAGCACAGCCTCGAGGGCGTTAAAGTTCGTAAAGAGCATCGCTCCGGAAAAAATCCCGATGATGAGCGACATATAGACTTCCTTCGTCCACAGCGCGAGCGCGATCGTAATGACCGGAGGAAGCACGGACCATGCGGTTTCCGCCATTGTTTAACCCACTTTCCGAGGGCGCGGACGCGCCCCCTAAATTCTCAATCGGTGTTTATTTTATAACAAAGACGCCGGACAATCAAGACAAGGGGCCGCGAAAAATATGCCGTGCGTTTTTCATTTGACCTGCGTCTATGAAAATTCTATAATGTACGAAGAAACGGCACGCAAAGGACGGTGCCGCATGCGAATCAGGAATTTTAACGCGCTCAACGACGTGCTCTTCAAATACGTCTTCGGACGTGAGGAGCGCAAGAACATCACGATCGCCTTCATCAACGCCGTGCTCGGCTACGAGGAGGACAATGCCG
>CAUQAR010000066.1:0-8857 GCA_963515775.1 uncultured Selenomonas sp.
GCGCAGCGGCGCCGCCGCTCGCACGCATCTCGGCGAGCACGGAGATGTTCGCGAGGGTCACCGCCCGCTGCGCCTCCTCCTTCGTCTTGGCACGCTTTAAGGCGCGCGCAAGCTCCTCACGCCGTGCCTCGATGCGCGATACCTGCTCGTAGAGATCAGGATCCGCATCTTTCAGATACTGCATATCTGCGCCGGAGAGCTTCTGCCCCTGCCGCAGCTTCTGCCGGATGCGCATGGAGCGCAACTCGTCGCTCTCCTGCACGGGCGGCAGAAGAGCGCTCGACTGCGTTTTCCGCAGATCCTGCGGCATGCCGAGCGCCTGCGCAAGGCTCCGGCCCGTGCGGATGCGGTACTGCATATCGCGGCGCAGATTCTTCATCTGCGCGTAGTCGCCGACGCGTCCGATTCCTTCAAATATGCTCATGTGCTTACCTCCGTGTAACGCAAAATCTCCATATAACACATCATCGTCAAGGCGGCGCCGCAAATAAAGCATTTTGCTGCATGTGCCTTTTATTTTACCGCATTTCGAGCAAAAAGAAAAGCCGGCGATCGCTCGCCGACTCGTATTTCCCGCCGCATCCGCTCCGGTCGTCCATGCACAGTACATTTTTATAAACAATTCCGTCGTGCAGACACTAATCCGTCCGCCAAGTCCCGAATACATCATTCACCAAGGCGGGCGAATCGTTCCAAAAGCGGCATATGCGCCGCCCTCCGGCATCCGCGGCCTGCCGCGAACGCACGGGCGCATATGACGTGCAGGAAATTCACGGGTGTAAATGTACCACATTCGGCGCCTCGATGCAAGCCCTCTGAGCGCAGAATGTGAAAAAATTTCCTCCAAAATAAAAAAATTGTATTCTGATAAAAACGGTATTGACAAATGCTCTCAAAAGGTACAGAATAGCGGCGAATTATAGTTGCACGCGAAGCCCACGGGGAATGGGCCGCACGTCGTGCGCAATGTATAAGGAGGAATTTTTATGGGACAGAGACTCCCGATCGGCATGCAGCTCACGGGTCTTGTCGGCAGCGTCATCGCGCTGATGATCGTGCTGCTCGGCATTGTGCTCTACGAGTTCAAGACGACGAGCGACGAGTATCAGCATCTGCTCTCCGTCACCGTGAACAACAGCATCACGCTGCTCGAGGCGGAGGACGACTTTCACCAGGGACTGAGCGAGTTCCGCGGATATATAGCGCTCCGCGGCGCGAATCGATCACAGGCGGCCGAGGCCGCGTTCAAGAAGGCGGACGAGCAGATCGCAGCCTTCGCCGAACACGCGGTCAACCCCGACAGCAAGCAGCTCGGCGAGCAGCTGCGCACATTGGTACACGCGTATAACGAGCATACGAAAAAGCTCATCTCCTATTATGAGAGCGGGGATATGGCGGCGGCAGAGCCGGCGCTGGCCGAGCTCCGCAGAAAAACGGACGAAGTCGACGGCGTCTTTGCAAAGGCCGCGGAAACGCAGACCAAGGTGCAGGAGGATCAGTTGGAGAAACTGAACGGCAGCGTCCACACCATCTTCATCGTCGTTCTGGCGATCAGCATCATCGGGATCATCGGCATCGGCGCAGCCGCCGCATGGTACGCGCGCCGCCTCGCGAGCCGCCTGATCAGTCTGCGCGGCGACGTCGGAAAGCTCGGCAAGCTCGACCTCTCCTTCCCCGGCACACGCGCTACATGGAACGACGAGATCGGCGACATGGCGAACGAACTGATCGATATGAAGGACGCGCTGCACAGCATCGTCCGCTCCATTCAGAACGAGGCGGACAGTCTTTCCAAGGCGAGCGAGGAGCTCTCCGGCGCCGTGCAGTCGCAGATGCAGGTCTCCGAGAGCATCGCGCAAACGATCACGGATGTCGCGGGAGACGCGTCCAACAACAACACGAACGTCGCCGAGATCTCCAACGCGATCGAGCAGGTCGGCGCGCGGACCGAAGAGATGAGCGCGAACGGAACGCACGTCAACCATACGGCGCAAAACGCCGTGGACGATGCCGAAAAGGGCATGACGTTCATCCGTCAGCTCGTCCAGCAGAACGAGACGGTCAGCGCATCCATGACGGAGATCTCGCGTGTCTCGGAAAAACTCGTCACAGGCTCCGACGCCATCAAGAGCGTCGTCACGACCATCCGCGAGATCGCTGCGCAGACCAACCTGCTCGCGCTCAACGCCGCGATCGAAGCGGCACGCGCAGGGGAAGCAGGCCGCGGTTTTGCCGTCGTCGCCGAGGAGGTACGCAAGCTCGCCGAAGAAAGCTCCGCCGCGACCAACGAGATCGAGCAGACCATCGGTCAGATGATCGAGAGCATCCAGTTCGCCGCAGGCGCAATCGCGAACGCAGAGGAAAAGGTCGAAGAGAGCAAGACCGTCACCGGGGAGACCGAGCAGAGCTTTGACTCCATCCGCCGGCGCCTCGACGAGGTGCGCGAGAACATCGAGCAGATCAGCAAAGCCGTGGACGAAACGGCCGACGACATGCAAAGCGTCGTCACCAACGTACAGAACGTCAGCGCCGTCGCAGAGCGCACCGGCGCCAACGCCGAGACCGTCGCCGCCGCCGCCGAAGAGCAGAGCGCGAGCCTGCACGACGTGAGCGACAGCGCGGACGCCCTCTCCGAGACCGCGTCGAAGCTCAACGAGATCACATCCAAGTTCCGGCTGTGAGCACCGCTGCGCACGATATGCTGCGGGGCTGCCGCACCTATAGATGCGGCGGCCCCGCTCTTTTTTATAAAAAGAACAAAATTCCTATTGACAAGATTTCATGTATGTCTTATAATCCAATATGTGAAGAGTTGCTCATATGTTATAGATAAAAGGAGACGTTTTTCATGAAAAAGGCATTCAAGATTCGCGAGCTCGACTGCGCCCACTGCGCGCAGGAGATTGAGGACGCCGCGGCAAAGATCGACGGCGTGAACAAGGTGCGCGTGAACTTCCTCAGCGAGCGCATGACGCTCGACGCGGACGACGCGCGTTTCGACGCGGTGCTCGCCGAGATCAAAAAAGTCGTCAAGACGATCGAGCCGGACGCCGTGCTCGAGGCCTGACCTCCCGAAAGGAGCGGCATCATGACGAAAAAACAAAAGCGCATGCTCTATCGCATCTGCGGCGCTGCGGCGCTCTTCATCCCCGGCATGATCCTCGAGGAGACGCTGCCCGGCATGGTCCTGCTCCTCGCGGCCTACGCGCTGATCGGCTGGGACATCCTCTGGCGCGCGGCCGTCAACATCCGGCACGGGCGCGTCTTCGACGAGAACTTCCTCATGGCGATCGCGACCGTCGGCGCGTTGCTCCTGCACGATTACTCCGAGGGCGTCGCCGTCATGCTCCTCTATCAGGTCGGCGAGTGGTTCCAAGGATACGCCGTCCAGCGCTCCCGCCGCTCCATCTCCTCGCTTATGAACATTCGGCCCGATACGGCGCGCATCCTGCGCGGCGGCGCAGAGGAGGAAGTCTTTCCCGACGAAGTCGAAGTCGGCGACACGATCCTCGTGCGCCCCGGCGAGCGCGTCCCGCTCGACGGCATCATTCGGAAGGGCGAGGGACTCCTCGACACCTCCGCGCTCACGGGCGAATCCATGCCGCGCGACGCGCATACGGGCGATGCGATCATCAGCGGCTGCATCAATCAAACGGGCGTCCTCGAGATCGAGGTCACGACCCCCTATGAGGAGTCCACGGTCGAGCGCATCCTGTCGCTCGTCGAGGAGGCGACGGATAAAAAGGCCACGACCGAGGCGTTCATCACGCGCTTTGCGCGCTGGTATACCCCCTCCGTCGTCATCGGCGCGCTGCTGCTCGCCGTCATCCCCCCGCTCGTGACGGGCGATCCCTTTGGCATGTGGGTCTACCGCGCGCTGACCTTCCTCGTCATCTCCTGCCCGTGCGCGCTCGTCATCTCCGTCCCGCTCTCCTTCTTTGCGGGCATCGGCGGCGCGAGCCGTGCCGGCATCCTCATCAAAGGCGGCAACTACCTCGAAGCGCTCGCCAAGGCCGATACCGTCGTCTTTGACAAGACCGGTACGCTCACGAAGGGCAGCTTCACCGTCACGGACGTCCTGCCCGCGAACGGATTCTCAAAGGATGAGGTGCTCTTTTACGCGGCGAATGCGGAGCGCTACTCCACGCATCCGATCGGCGTCTCCATCGTCCGCGCCTTCACGGCGCACGGCGAGAAGACGGACGAGGCGGACGTCCACGCGCTCGAAGAAAGCGCGGGCCACGGCATCTCCGCGCACATCAACGGACACATCATCCTGCTGGGCAAGCTCGAATTCCTCGCCGCGAAAAAAACGGCGGGGATGCCGCCCATCCCGCATATCGGCGCCGTCTGTCTCGCCATCGACGGCCGCTACGCGGGCGTCGTCCACATCGCCGACGAGGTCAAGGACGATGCCAAGAGCGCCGTCCACGCGCTCAAGGAGCGTGGCATCGGCGAGACCGTCATGCTCACCGGCGACGCAAAGTGGATCGGCACCTCGGTCGGCAAGTCGCTCGGCATCGATACCGTCCACGCAGACCTCCTCCCGCAGGATAAAGTCGCGGAGGTCGAAGAGCGCCTCGCCCACCGCAGAGAGGGCACAACACTCGCGTACGTCGGCGACGGCATCAACGACGCCCCCGTGCTCGCGCGCGCCGACGTCGGCATTGCCATGGGGGCGCTCGGCTCCGACGCCGCCATCGAGGCGGCGGACGTCGTGCTCATGACCGACGAGCCGAAAAAGATCGCCACCGCGATCGACATCGCGCGCAAGACCATGCGCATCGCATGGCAGAACATCATCTTTGCTATCGGCATCAAGGCCGTCGTCCTCGTGCTCGGGGCCGTCGGCATCGCGGGACTCTGGGCGGCCATCTTCGCCGACGTCGGCGTCACCGTCCTCGCCATCCTCAACGCCATGCGGGCGCTGCATGTGAAAGAGTAACTACAAAAATAAAACCGGCAGCATCGACGGGTTCGTGTCGATACTGCCGGTTTTTTGTTCTCAAATCAAAACAAGTCGCTATGCGATCCTGTTCTTGTTAGATACAAAATCAGCTCTTTCTCAAGAATCTCATAGACTAAAAGCCAGTCAGGTGCAATATGGCATTCCCTGCATGACGCGTAGTTTCCGGTAAGCGCATGGTCTCTGTTCTTTGGCAGAAGCCTCTCACCGTTCGCAAGTTTTTTGATAATCTCAGTCAGGAGATCTATATTGTAACCGCGCTTTTGTATACGTTTCACGTCTTTTTGAAATTTTGCCGTTGGACGTACGGTATATTTCATGCCAACAGCTCCCGCATCATCTCATCGACATCCGTATACGTTTTTCCAAGAGAGGGATTCTCCTTCATGCGTTGGACTTCCTCAATCGCTTCTAGCGTTTCCGCATTCGGCAGAGAGTCTCCCACATCGAAGGGAATACGATATTCACTCACCGTTTTCCGAGCAAAAAGATTAAATGCTGTCGTCATGCTGATGCCCATATCGCTGCAAAAATCATGAAAGGCTGTTTTTAGGTCTCTGTCCATACGAATACTCACGCTCGCCTGCGACACTGTCATCACTCCTTCCATGTCATCAGTGTAAAGTAGTTTGAAGAAACTGTCAACAGATAGCTAAATGGCGTATATTTACGCTTCGTCCAGATGGCAAGTGACGCGGAAGTTTGGAGGCAGCGCAAGGAACTCCGGCGACCACGAGGAAGGCGCTATTTTTATGAAATCTACCAATCCACGCCGCTTCCGTAGGGGCACGGCGTGCCGTGCCCGGTGACGATATACGGCGGCGTATCTCTGAGACAAAAATCCCGCGTCACGTCTCATATCTGTCCTTTTCTTCCATGATACAGACACCACGGCTCCTCCGCCATATAATCCCCGCCGTGATAGTACGCCGCGCGCGCACGGCAGCCGCCGCAGGATTTCTTGTAGCTGCACGAGCCGCAGCCGCCGCCGTAGTCGAGCGTGCGGAGCTTTTGGAAGACTTCGTTCCGCGCCCAAATCTCGTCGAACGGCGTCTCGCGCACATCGCCGAGTTCGCGATTGAGGTAGGCGCAGGGCTGCACCTTGCCGCGCGGGCTGATGATGCAGTACGTCAGTCCCGCCAGACACCCCCGCGTGAACCGCGTCGGCGTGCCGATCTGATCGGCGATGCGCAGGAACTGAGGGGCGCAGGTCGGCTTGAGCTCGATATCGACCGTCTCCTGCTTTTTCATAATGCGCGTGAGCACGTCCTCATACGCCTCGGCGCGCAGCGACTCCTCCTCGATGGTCTCGGCGCGCCCCGTCGGCACGAGAAAGAAGATGTGATGCGCCTTCGCGCCGATCTCCACGGCAAAATCCGTCATCGCCTCGAGTTCGTGCGCATTCCAGTCCATGACCGTCGTATGAATCTGAAACGGCAGGCCGACCGCACGGCAGTTTTTCATGCCGCGGACCGCCCCCTCCCAGCCGCCCGGATAGGAGCGAAACGCATCGTGCTTTTTCGGATCGAGCGAATCGAGCGAGATCCCCATGCCGCACGCGCCGGCATCCTTGAGGGCCTTTGCCATCGATAGATCGATCAGCGTGCCGTTCGTGCCGAAGACCGGAATGAGGCCGAGGCCGCGCGCGTATGCGACCAATTCGATGATGTCGGGGCGCGTCAGCGGCTCGCCGCCCGAGAAGATCATGATGCGGAACCCCGCCTTCGCGATCTCGCGCAGGAGTTTCTTCGCCTCCTCCGTCGAGAGCTCCTCCTCCGCGCGGCAGCCCGCGTCACGGTAACAGTGCGCGCAGTACATATTGCATGCGTTCGTCGTGTTCCACGAGATGATCTTCACCCCGCCGCCCGCAACGCCCTGCGGATGTCCGCCGGGCCGCGTGCCCGGGTGCCCGTGCGGATGTCCGCCGGGATGCCCCGATGCGTGCGGAGGCATTCCCGGCCGCCCGGGGTGTGCATGCGCAGGCATCGCCCCCGCCGCAGCCGCCCCGCTGTGTGCGGCGCTCACAGGGCCGCCGCCTTGAGGCCGATCTCCTCATCCGTCAGATAACACGAAGGATCCGACGCCCAAAAATCGCCCGTCCGCGCCTCGGCACGCGTGCGGAAGTTGCCGTTGCACCAGCTGAGGTACCGGCATTTCGCGCAGCGCCCCTTTAAGAGCGGCTTTCTGTCCTTGAGCCCCGCGAGAATCGGATGCGTCATATCCTGCCAGATTTCGCCGAACGGCCGCTCGCGCACATTGCCGAACGTATGATGCTGCGTGAACTGGTCGGGATGCACATAGCCGAGCGGGTCCACCTCGCCGAACGCGATCCCTGAGCGATTGCCGCCGTTCGCGCCGATGAGCTTTCGGATCTGCTCCGCCCCCGCGTCGTTGCCCTCGGCGAGCGCCTTGAGATACATGTAGACCCCGTCGCAGTGATTATCGACGGTCAAAATCTCCTTCTTGAGACCGCGCGCCTCAAAATCCTTGGTTCGTGCAATGATCGTATCCATCGCGCGGCGCGATTCCTCGGCCGTCACATCCTCGTCCATCATTTGACCGCCGCGGCCCGAGTAGACGAGATGATAGAAACAGACCCGGTTGATGCCCTTTTCCTCGATGAAATCAAAGATTTTATCGAGCTCCATGATGTTGTGATGGTTGATCGTAAAGCGCAGCCCCACGCGCTGCCCGACGGCAACGCAGTTCTCGATGCCCTCCATCGCACGCCGGTAGGCCCCCTCCACGCCGCGGAACATATCGTTGACGTCCGCGAGACCATCGAGCGAGATGCCGACGTAGCCGACGCCGAGGTCCTTGATGCGCTGCGCGACATCGCGCGTGATGAGCGTCCCGTTCGTCGAGAGCGTCGGGCGCACGCCGCGATCACGCGCATACGCCGCGAGCTCGAAGAAATCCGGCCGGATGAGCGGCTCGCCGCCCGAAAAGAGCAGCACGGGCACACGAAAATCGGCGAGCCCGTCGATGAAGCGCTTCGCCTCCTCCGTCGTCAGCTCCCCGTCGTATTTCTGCCCGTCCGACTCCATATAGCAGTGCCGACAGCGCAGATTGCAGGTGCGCGTCGAATTCCAGACGACGACCGGCCCCATGCCCTCGGCCGCGCCGCTCTTCATGCGGTGCGCATTATGTCCGTAGCGCAGCGCGTCGCCGTAATATTCATCCATAAAAAGCAGTTTCGTTACGCTGATCATCTGTGGATCTCCTACCCAAAATACAATACACAGGAAGCGGGCGTCTACTGCCCGTCGCGCGCCCGAATGCCGTCGAGGAGGAGGCGCGTCTTGAGCGCGATGTTCTCTTGGAACGAAAGCGAGAGACGGCTGAACGCCGCCGCCTGATAGAGCGAATGGAACATCTCCGCGATCAGATCGACGGGCACATCGCTGCGAATCTCGCCGCGCTCCTGTCCCTGCCGGATGATCTCCGTGAAGACCTCCTTGATCTGCGGCGTCATGCGGCCGCTGGGCACCTTATTGTGCGCGCGCGCGGCCGCCTTTGCCTGCGCCTTCTTGCCGGACGGAGCGATACCATCCTCGGCACCGTCCGGGTGATGCGACGCCGAGAGAAAGAGCGGCATGACGAAGCGGTTCTCGTCGAGGAACTTCGCCGTCACGCGCGCGCCGACCTCGAGCAGCTCGATTGCCGTACGATCCGCCGCGCGCGCCTCCGCGAGCGCGATCCGGATCGCATCGCCAAGCCGTCCGAGCAGCGAGAACAAGAGGTCCTCCTTCGATGTGAAATAATTGTAAAACGTACCGATGCCAAGGTCCGCCGTGCTCATGATATCCGCAACCGACGTCTCCTTGTAGCCCTTCTTGGAAAACTCGCTGATGGCCGCCTCGAGAATCATCCTGCGCGACTGCACCTTTT
>CAUQAR010000067.1:0-8688 GCA_963515775.1 uncultured Selenomonas sp.
ACCTGAATGCGCTCGGTCGCCTCGCGCGACTGCTCGGCGAGCTTTCGGACCTCCTCTGCGACGACGGCGAAGCCGCGGCCCTGCTCGCCGGCGCGCGCCGCTTCGATCGCGGCGTTGAGCCCGAGGAGATTCGTCTGCCCCGCGATGTTCGTGATGAAATCGATGACCTTGATGGTATCGGCGTTGCGCTCCTGCAAAAACTTCGCCTGCTTGACGGACTCCTGTCCCGCGTGCGCAAGCTCCGTCGCGCTCTTGGCGACCTGCTCAATCGCCTCATAGACGGTCTGCGTCGACGTCGCAATCTGCTCGATCGCCGACAAGAGGCGCTCGTGGTCGATCTTTGTCTCTTCTGCCATATTCTGCTTCCTCCCTGATCACTCGGGCGTGAATGATTCCCTATGGTATTGCTTGCTATAGGCTTTATTCAACGCAAAGTGAAAAAAACCTTCCCCCGCCTGAAATTTTTCCGCCTATTTTTCCGGCATCAAGATGATGTTGACCGGCAGATTCGACGCGCCGGGCGGCGAATACTCGAAATGCACGGGCTGGTAGTTCGGATAACTGCCGAGATCCGCCAGCTCCGTGTGCTGCGTCAAAAAGAGCATCCCCTCCTCGCGCGCACGCGCCACGTTCTCCGGCTCCGGCACCGTCTGATCGCCGAAGAACAACCGGCTCGCCGGCGTCTCGAGCAGCCGGCTCCGATGCCCGCTCTGCGCGCGCATCGCCCCCGCATACACCCCGCCGAGCGGGCTGAGGTAGTACCGTGTACGGTCGCGTCCGGTCGTCGGGATATTGATCCGGTAGAGGATGCCGTAGTTGCCGTAGTTGACGACCGGCGCCCCGTCCGTCGCGTCGACACCTGAGAGATAGGTGTCGTGCAGATTGTCCCCGATGGGGAAATAGACTGCGCCGTCGCGCGCCGGCCGGTAGATGCGCTGCGACGTGATGACCCGATCCATTCCCTTGAACGTACCGCGCAGCGCGATCTCGTCGCGCGGCAGGACGCGCGCCGTGCGCAGGAAGGCGAACGGATCCACATCCGCGCCGTACATGATCACCGAGACGCGCACGGGCGCGCTCGCGTTAAAATCATAGACGCCGTAGACGAGTTCGCCCGGCTGGAGCACCGTCGTATCCATCGACGGTGCGAGCAGGCGCGGCCGCTCCTTCGTCACATGGATGCGCTCGCTCATCTCACGGGTATCAAAATAGCCGATCTGCGTCGCCTTGCCGACGCGCAGATAGTCCGTGCTCGGCTGACTCGCGGCGCCGCGCGTCACCGAGACGACCGCGAGATCCGTCGCCGTCTCGAGCACGACCGCCACCTTCTTCGGCGCGGACGTATCGTTCAGATGATAGTAGAGAATGCGCGCGTCCCCCGTGACCGTGTCGCGATAGAGAATGCCGCTCTCCTTGACGTACTCGGGGCTGTCCGAAAAGAGCAGCGTGCCGCCCGTATCGTAGGACTCCACCTCCCAGCGGCGCATCATCCGCGAGGTATGCTGCGGCAGCTCCTGCACCGCCTGCGTATGATCCCCGAGAATATCCGCCACGCGGGTGCGGATATTCGCCTCGGCCGCCCCGCGCGCACGCATGACCGTCGTGCCGTCCCCCGGGTGTGCCGCGGCCGTCTGGCCCGCGATAAAGACCGGCAGCGCGAGCAGCGCCGCCGTCATTTTCCCAAAACTTCCCTTTTGCATAATTCCCTTTTTCATGTTCTCTCGATTCCCTTCCTCCGTCTAGGATGTATGCAGGAGACGCACTGCCGCCTGCACGCGCGCGCGCAGTCCCTCCGGCAGCGCCGCCATGCGCGCGTCGAGCCGCGCCGCCAGCTCCGCCTTATAGAGGCGCAGGCGGAACTCCGTGAGCCCCAGCCGCGGCGGCGGGATATTCACGCGGTGCAGACGATACGGATCCGTCTCCAGCGTGTTGAGGCCCGCCTCTCCCGTGACCGCCGTCAGATAGTCCTCCGCTGCGAGCATCTCCACGATCGTGTCGTCATAGGCCCCGTTCGGATAGGAGAAGCTGTAGATCGTCTTGAGGCCCTTCCACTCGAGCATGAGCTTGGAGAGGTGCAGCTCGTCGCGCTGCTGCTCCCGCGTGAGCGTCGTGAGCGGAATGTGATTCGCCGTATGACTGCCGATCTCCATCCCGTGCGTCTCGAGCGCGCGCAGATTCTCGAGCGTCATATAGCCGGGCTGACCGATGTCGTTCGTGACCATGTAGAACACGCCCTTCATGCCGCGCTCCTCGAGCATCGGCAGAATGACGCGGTAGTTGTCCTCATAGCCGTCGTCAAAGGAGAGGATCACGGGTTTTTCGGGCAGCTCCTGTTTTCCCTTGCGCGCCCGTGCGTAGTCCTGCGGCGTAATCGTCGTATAGCCCTCACGGCGCAGATAGTCGAGCTGCTCCGCAAAGTCTGCGGGCGGCACGACGTACCGCTCGGCCCCGGGCCGCGGGTCCTCTGTCACCATATGATACTCGAGGATCGGGAACCCTGCGGGCGGCGGCGCCGTGACGAGCCATGCAAAAAGCCCCAGCAGCACCCACAGGGGCAGCGTCAACAGTCGCCCAATTTTTTTTCGCAAAACCTATACCTCCTCCGCCATCGTGCGGATCTTCCGCAGCCGATGACTGATGCCAGACTTGCTGATGTGACAGAGCGCGGCGAGCTCCGTCATGCTGATCTCCGGATGGGCGCGGCGCATCTCCGCGGTCTCGCGCAGATCGTCCGGCAGGAGCGCGAGCCGCCCCGCCGCCGCGAGACGCTCGATCGCCGTGATCTGATCGGCGGCGGCATCCACGGCGCGCTGCAAATTCGCCGTCTCGACGTTGACGAGCCGGTTGACCTGCGCGCGCACCTCCTTGACATTGCGCGCGACCTCGATCTCCTCCGCAGCCTCCTCCGCGCCGATGAGAGAGAGGAAATCCATCACGGCGTCGCCTTCCTTCAGATAGACGACGTAGACGCCGCGGCGATCTGTCATGCCGACGGGGAACCCCATGCGGCGCAGCAGCGTATGCAGCGCGCGTCCGAGCGTATCGCTGCGCGCCGTGAGTTCCAGATGGCAGCTCGCCTCCGGTCGGTTCACGCTCCCGCCGCCGAGGAAGGCGCCGCGCAGATAGGCCGCGCGGCAGCACTTTTTGCGCAACAGCGCCGGATCCGGACCCGCGCGCAGCTCGCCGCCCTCGAGGAAGCCGAGGCGCGTGAGGAGCGGCGTCACGGCCGCCCCCGCCGCGACATTGACGATGTAGGTGCGCCGCCGCAGCTGCGGCGTACGCTCCATCGCGACCGACGTCTCCATCGCCGCGTCCATATTGCGCAGAAGGCGCAGCACGCGCCGCGCGACGGCCGCGCTCGCGGCCTCGAACCGCAGGCCGCGGCCGTGTCCCGCATCCGTCACCATCGAAGCGCCCATGCGCAGCAGCGCTGCTAGTTCCGCCGTCCGGCAGCAGGCGCGCGCCGCGTCCGTGCGCGAAAGCGCGTTTTTGACATCCGAAGCAAAGGACGGCATATCAGTGCACCCGGAAGTCGTAGATCATGCGCATGACGCTGCGGCTGAGCTTATCCGGATCGTGCCGCACGGCGTCGGACTGGCTGATGATGTCGGCGCCGACAAAACCGATGCCGAGCGCGTTGATCGCCGCCTCATCCACAGCAACGGGATAGATGCCCTGCGCGGCATACTTTTCCCTGAGGTTTGCCGAGAGCGTGGCACTATTGACCAGCATGAAGTCGATCGCCCCGCGCCCCGCGTGCTTTAGGATCGCCTCCGCGTGCATCGAGGCCGTATAGCCGTCGGTCTCGCCGGGCTGCGTCATGACGTTGCAGATATAGATCTTGAGCGCGCGGCTCTTCCGCAGCGCCTCCGCGACGCCGCCCACGAGCAGGTTCGGCATGATGCTCGTGTAGAGACTGCCCGGCCCGAGGATGATCGCATCCGCCGCGCGGATCGCTTCGAGCGCGGACTGCACGGGCGGCGCGTTCGGGGGAAAGAGACGCACGCTGCGGATGCGCCCCGGCACCTCCGGGATGTGAGACTCTCCCTCGACGACGGTGCCGTCCTCGAGGATCGCGTCGAGCCGGACGGATTCCTTCGACGCGGGGAGCACGCGGCCCTTGACCGCGAGGACTTTCGACGACTCCTTGAGCGCCGTCTCCATATCGCCCGTGACCTCCGCCATCGCCGCGAGGAAGAGATTGCCGAAACTGTGTCCCGCGAGATTGCTGCTGCCCTCGAACCGGTGCTGAAAGAGCTTTTCCATCAGCGGCTCCGTATCCGCGAGCGCCACGAGACAGTTGCGCAGATCGCCGGGCGGGATGATGCCGAGTTCTTCGCGCAGGCGGCCCGAGGAGCCGCCGTCGTCGGCAACCGTGACGATGGCCGTCACGTTGCTCGTCAGCTCCTTGATCCCGCGCAGGAGCACGGAGAGCCCGTGTCCGCCGCCGATCACCGTCACCGAGGGCCCACGGCTGAGGCGCGTCTTCTCATAGACGAGATCCACGAGCCGCGTCGACGCCCCCTCCGGCATGAGCGCCGTGATCACCGCGCGGATCACGCGCCGCGTCGCCACGAGCATGAGCACGCTGCCGAGCACGGCGACGAGCGCGCCCGCGATCGCTGTGAACATATAGTCGTAGCTGCCCTGCCATGTATAGACGATGCGGAAGATCGCCTCCTCGATGGCGTCAATGTATTTATAGTTGAAGATCAGCGCGGCGCCGAGGCCGACGCAGAGCGTGCCGAGCGCAAAGACGAACAGCCAGCGCTTGAACCCGATGCCGGGGTAAAGCCATTTCATCAGGTGCATGGCCTATCCCTCGCTCATGTGTTCCTGCACCTCATTTTTCATGAGATCGCGGTGCTCGAGGCGCACAGCATAATGCTCCTTGATGCGGTCGTAGAGATGCTTGGCGATGAAGACGCTGCGGTGCATGCCGCCCGTGCAGCCGATGGCGATGACGAGCTGACTCTTGCCCTCCTTCGCATAGTTCGGCAGGAGGAAATCGATCATCGCGTCCAGATGCTGCTCGAACTTCTGCGTCACATCCCACGACTCGATGTAGGAGGCCACCTGCGGCACCGTGCCGCTCTTGCTGCGCAGACTGTCCACATAGAACGGATTCGGCAAAAATCGTACGTCGAAGACGAGATCGGCATCGAGTGGAACGCCGTATTTGAACCCGAACGAGAGCACCGTCACGCTCATGACGGCGTCGCTGCCCGGCGCGTCGTAATGCCGGCGGATGATCTCGCGCAGCTCCGTCTTGCGCAGGCGGGACGTATCCACGAGCTGCGTCGCGCGCGCGCGCACGGGGGCGAGCTGCGCCCGCTCGCGCGTCACCCCCTCGGAGATGCGCGATGCGGGTGCGAGCGGATGCGGCCGCCGCGTCTCCTTGTACCTGCGGATGATGACGTCGTCCGACGCCTCGATGAAGAGCAGCTCATAGGAGACATCCCCCGCGTCGAGTTCGTCGAGCACCTGCATGAACGCATCGAAGAACTCGCGGCTGCGCGTATCCACCACGATGGCCGCGCGGCTGATCTGCCCATGTGTCTCACGGCAGAGATCGATGAATTTCGGAATGAATACCGGCGGCAGATTGTCCACACAGAAGTAGCCGAGATCCTCCATATACCGCGCCGCGAGCGTTTTCCCGCCGCCCGACAGTCCCGTCACAATCACGGGGCGGAACTTTTCCGGCGCCTTTGCCTTCTTCTCGCTCATCATATCACCTCACAGATTGATCCCTGTTGCTTCAGCGCATGTTGTTCATGAGCACGGCGCTGCCGCGCTCCCACAGGGCGCGCATGACGGAATTACTCCGCACGGCGCGCGGCCCGCCGTCATATATCCCTCTTTGGCAGCGGCACGGGCGCGTCCGCCCCCATGCCGAGCACATAAGCGTAGATCGCGGCCGCAAGCCCGTGCTCCTCGCAGGTGAGCGTCTCATAATCCGCCGCCGCCTTCACCTCGGGGAACGCGTTCCCCATCGCAACGCTCTTGCCGGCCGCCTTGAGCATCGGCAGATCGTTGTACGCATCGCCGATCGCCATCGTCTCCGCGACGGGGATGACGAGCTTTGCCGCGAGCGAACGCAGCGCCGACGCCTTGGAGATTCCCTTCGGCACAATCTCGACGAGTGTGTCCGCTGAACGCGTCACATCGACGACAGCGCCGAACGTCGCGCTGATCTCCTCCGACCGGGCGAGCGTCGCCGCGCGTCCGTCGGTCACAAGGAGCAGCTTGCAGTTGCCGGCCGCGTGCGCGAGCATACCGTCCCGCCCGACCGCAAGGCCCGGCACGCCCTGCGAATTCTCATAGAATCGCGACTCCGCGCATTGCTCCACATAGCGCAGCTGCCCGCCGCTGTACTCTTGGATATACCAATCCCGCGCATGGCAGAACGAGATGATGTCCCGCGCCGTCTGCGCATCGATCGTATGCTCCTCGTAGACGCGCCCGCCCCTGCTCTTGATCAGCCCGCCGTTGTATGAAATGATGGGCACGTCGAGACCGAGCGCCTCGGCCACAGGCAGCGCCGCCTCGAACATGCGCCCCGTCGCGATTGTCACAATGACCCCCGCGTCTGCGGCGCGCCGCACCGCCTCGATATTCTCCCGCGACACCGCGCTCCTGTTCGGCAGCATCGTCCCGTCGAGATCCGACACGAACAGCTTGATTGCCATGATTTGTACCCCTTCGCATGCTCTTTCCGTGCGCCTGCCGCCGCTCCCTGCTGACAAGCGCATCTGCCTGTGTTATAATACCCCGAAACGACCGCGCAAAGGAGACCGCTGATGCTGAATGTATGCCGCCAGCTCATTACGCTCGTCGCCCTGCTTGCCATCCTCGTCGGCATCTTCGGGCTTTCCTATACCTACCGCATCGACCACCGCACAGCGCGCAGCCTCTCCGCGTACGCGACCATCGACTTCCAAGCGTCCTACACCGAGGAGGGCCGGCTCGAGGGGGCGACGCTCACCCTGTGGGACTACCGCTACGACGGCGCCGCGCTTCTGCCCGAAGCCGTGCTCTACACCGACGGCGCCGCATGGGAGATGAAGGCCGCTGTAAAGCACACCGCCCGTCCCGTGGACGGCGCCGACAATCCCTATCAAAACGAAAACAAACTCTTCGTCGCACTGCCCCGCGCCGCCCTCCCCGCCGTGCGGCGTGCCGTGGGCGTGCGTCTGCGCTTTTACTACGACAACGGGCAGACCGTCGACCTGCCGCTCAGCGAACCGGATCTCGCGTACTGGCAGCGGGAACTCGGCAAGGGCATTTAGCGGGCAACATGTCTATCTATTGTACTGTGATCGAAAACATTCGTCAAGGCAGGGCTTTTTATGAAAAAAAATGATGTTCTCCTCATCGGCGCGCTGCTCCTCGTCTGCGGCATCGCGGCGCTGCTTCTGCTGCCGCACGGCGAGAGCACACAGCGTCACGCCGTCGTCACGCAGAACGGAACGCAGCTCTACGACATCCCGCTGACCGGGCATGTGGGGACGGAAGAAATCCGGATCGCGGACGAGCACGGCGAGAACACGATCCGCATCGAAGACGAAACGATCTCCGTCGTCGACGCCGACTGTCCCGACCGCGTCTGCGTCAAAACCGGCAAGGCCGAGAAAAAGGGCGACGTGATCGCCTGCCTCCCGCACAAACTCCTCATCGAAGTAAAATAATATGAAAGAACTCCGCACCTCGATCCGCATCGCCCTCCTCACCGCACTGTCCCTCCTGTTCTTTCTGCTCGAAGGGCTCATTCCCCTGCCGCTGCCCGTCCCCGGCGCAAAGCTTGGCCTCGCCGCCCTCGTCACCCTCGTCGCGCTCTATACACTGCCGTGCACGCGCGACGCGCTCACCGTCCTCCTCCTACGCATCCTGCTCGCCTCCTTCTTCGGCGGCGGCCCCGTACCGATGCTCTACAGTCTCGCGGGCGGCGCCGGCAGCTTCCTCGTCATGGCGACGCTGAAAAGCCGCACGCATTGCTCCCTCATCGCGATCAGCGCGGCCGGCGGGATGACGCACAACCTGTGCCAGCTCGGCGTTGCAGCCGCCGTCATGCAGACGCACGTACTTTTTATCTATGCGCCCGCGCTCGGCATCGTCGGCATACTCACAGGCGTCGGCATCGGCATCCTTGCGCAAACAATTTTACGAAAAAATTTCAGATAAATATTCTCATTTTCATAATTTTGTGCTATACTTCAATAAGCAGATTTTTCTCTACGCTCTGAATAAGGAGGACAATTCAAATGGAGTACCGCATCGAACACGATTCTCTCGGCGAAGTCAAGGTCCCGGCAGATAAATACTGGGCCGCACAGACCGAGCGCAGCTTCGAGAATTTCCCCATCGGCATTGAAAAGATGCCGGCCGAAATTATCCATGCGTTCGGCATTCTGAAAAAATCCGCCGCCATCGCGAACAACAAACTCGGCAAACTCGACGACAAACGTCTCGGCGCCATCAAGTCGGCCTGCGACGAAATCATCGCGGGCAAGCTCGCGGAGCACTTCCCCCTCGCCGTCTGGCAGACGGGCAGCGGCACGCAGTCGAACATGAACGTCAACGAGGTCATCGCCAACCGCGGCAACGAGATCGCGGGCGAAAAGATCCTCCACCCGAACGATCACTCCAACATGTCGCAGAGCTCGAACGACACGTTCCCGACCGCCA
>CAUQAR010000068.1:0-8503 GCA_963515775.1 uncultured Selenomonas sp.
GTTATGAGTCCTTTTCTTTGTTAAATTGTGTTGCACTTAGATTGTACATCCAAGGTTAAATTGTGTTGCACTTAGATTGTACATCCAAGCTATAAGAGGAATCGCACAGCCGCTCCTCTTTTTTATATCATCATCGCACATAAAACCGGCACAGACGAATGTCCATGCCGGTGAAGGAAACGCTATCCAGTTACTCTTCGATCACGACCTGCGTGCCGACGTTGATATACTTCTTCAATTCAAGCAGATCGCTGTTGTTCATGCGAACACACCCCTCAGAGGCACGCGTGCCGATGCTGCTCGGATCATGCGTTCCGTGGATGCCGATGCCGTCCCATGCGCCGCCGCTCAGCGCGTTGGTATCGAGGCTGATAAAGAACGGACCGTATGCGCCCTCGATCTCGCCCTTACCGTCGCCGAAATCATGCGTCCAATAGGAGGCGTCCAAAATCTCATCCACGGAGAATACGCCCGTCGGCGTCCGAAGATCGCCGCTTCTCTGTTTCTGCCCCGTGTTCTTTCCTATGGCAACGGGATAGGAGTGAACGACCTGTCCGTCCTGCAACAAATACAACCGATAGGCCCCCTTGTCGATGTGAATGGTGTATGTTCCCGTTCCGGTCGTATGCCTGGGGGCGGCAGTCGTTTCCTTTTCTTCCGGGGCGGGCGGCGGCGTACTATCGCTGTGTGTGGACACATGCGGCGCAGGTTCTGCGGCAGGGGCCGCCTGCGCGGCAGTCTCTGTGCCGCCGTTCGCCTCCTCCGGCGTCGCCTTCTGCCACAGGACGTACCCGCCCACAATCAATAGCAGCAAAACGAGCAGCAGTCCCGCCCATCGTCTGTTGCGCTGCCGCTGCTGCCGACGGCGCTGCATCCGCTTGAGGTCGATCTCCGTCATATCAGTCTCCTAGCCGTCAGATGGGTTGACAAAACTGTGCCGACACCCAGCCGGCTGCGCCATTCGCACGACGCACATTGAACCAACCGTTTTGTGCCCCCAGAATGGTGATGTTTTCTCCCCGGTTAAAGTGCCCTAAGACACTGTAATTCTGCCCGGGACCGGAGCGCATGCGCACTTCTGAGCCGGTGATCACCCCGTGCGTCTCTGCGGGGGGTGGCGCCTGCGGGGCGGGTGCGGCAGCCGGGGTGCCGGACTGTGCCTGCGCCGGCTTGATCTGATCACGGTACACCTCGTTACCCGCCCGATTATAGGCAATGCGCAGTGTCGCTTCATTGTCGTCATTGTACTCGGTGACGATCTTATGCACTCCTGTCGCGCCGTATTTTACTATTTCTACAGGGTCGCCCGACGTCCCGAAGAACGCCATTTGCGTGAGGTTCCCCTTGCCGTCAGACTCTAAGGTGAGCGTTGCTACCTGCCGGAACTCTCCCTCCGCGCCGACGGGCGTGCCGTCGCGACCGATCAGTGTCATTTTATTGAGCATACCGGTGTTTTCATTATACCCAAGTTGCAGCTTCACGACATTGTTCCCATACTCCTTACGATCTACGGGCGCGGGTGCACCGTCGGTGCCAAAGGCACTGATACTGATCACGTTGCGCTTGGCATCGCGTTCGTAAACGACAGAGGCAATGCCGCCCCAGGCCGCAACGCCCATCGCCTGCTCATCTTTGCCGAGAAAGCTGACGGTCTGCTTGTCGCCCTCATAGGTGTACCGCGTGATCGCCCCCGCACTGAAGCTGAGCGGTAAAATGCTGGATACGCCTCTTTCGTCAAAGTCCCCTGCATTACGTTCACGCAGCGCTTCATCCGTGCCGAAATGGCGCACCTCGATCAGACGTTTATCATCGTCATATTTGAATGCGATTTTCGCCATGCCCGTTTTCATCTGCATGAGCGCGTCGTCTTTGCCGAAGTTCGCTAGCTCCGACGGCAGGACATTTCCCGAATTATCGTCATGCGATATGCGCAAATCGTATACATTATCCGCCGTCGCAACGCGCTCGCCATTCTTGTTGGCAAAGCCGATGCGCCTGAGCGCGCCATTCTCATAGGTGAAAATCATCTGCGCAAAGCCTTCGCCCGTATCCGCTTGTTCCCCGTTTTTATTATACAGATACGCCGCCTTCGCCGTGCCGTCGTTTTCCATCTTATATCTGATGGAGTAGGCACCATAAAAGCCCTTTGTCGCATTCAGGACGGCATCCTTAAAGTTATAACGCACATAGCCGTTCTCATAGGCTATCGTGACCACTGCAAAGCCGGGTCTATTGAGTGTGGAATCGATCCAACCGCCCGACTCAACGATATAGTCTCCGTACCGCGCGGTTATTTTTGACAGTTGACCATTGTCATTGAATTCGGCTTGATAGACGATTCCCGCATCTTTGATCTCTTCCTCCAGCAAGGGCTGCCGGCCGTAGAATTTCCCATCCGAGGTCATAAACACCCATTTGTAATAGCCGGGCTTCTCGATCGGAAAGAAATCGTTGACGTTAAAGCTGCCGTCCAACAGAGCGCTTCTACCGCTGCATCCAAACAGCAGAGACACGATGGTCAATACAGAAAATACAGCCGTGAGCAATCTTCGCACAATCTACTCCTCCTCTTTCTCTCAACAATCTGATCCCAAACGCACAGTGCTTGCCCAGCTACATCATATCGTGTTCCCTGACTGGGATATACGCTGCTGCGAAACGATCTATACGCTCGATCGGATAGAAAAATCTTATTATTGGAACTCGCTTAAAATTAATCACAGACTAATGATAGCATGATTTATTTCCTATTTCAAGCGTCTTGTCATGATTCATAAAATTGACAAGACGTTAAAAATAGGAATTGCGGAGGCAGTGCGCACACGCTTCTACGGCTCTTTCATCGATCAACGGCGGACACCTGCTCCTCAGATGCCGGCCGGATTATGCCTCAAAAGCCCCTTTGATATGACGCACCGGCCAATCGCTTCCGCTGACGGCATACACTTCTATCACGTCAAAACGGCAGGGACGATTGTCGATCTGTCTCTGCCGTAAATATCGGTACGCCGTCTGGATGATCTTATTCCTTTTTCTAAAGTCGACCGCCTCTGCCGGCGTCCCGTAAGACGTGCCGCTTCGGGTCTTCACCTCGACGAATACCAGTGTCCCATGATCATCCGCGATGATATCGATTTCACCGGATCGTATGCGGTAATTTCGTTCGCATATCTCATATCCATGCGCCGTCAGATACGCGCCGGCCCGTTCTTCCCCCTGGGCGCCAAGAATTTTATTATTCACGTTGACCGTCTCCTGTCGCCCATATGTCTGTCGATCCGATAGACATGTGCCAGTACCTCTGCAATCGTCCGATAGAGTTCGGGCGGGATTTCGCGGTCGATCTCCAATGCCATCAGCATATTGACAAGAGATTTGTTTTGATAGACGGGAATGCCGTTCTTCTTCGCCTCGGCGAGAATACGGTCAGCAACCAGCGATCGTCCTTTCGCTGTAATGCGCGGCGCACGATCCTTCGTCACATCATATCGAACTGCAACCGCCTTCTGCTCCGGCTCTTCGGGCGTATCTTCGGCAGGCGGGGCGTCCATGATCCAATTTTCCGGCATATCTCACCCATCCTTATGGCTGTCGTCATATACAACGATGATAAGCGTTGTGTTCTCTTTTCGTCAAGCGTTCGCCGCAGGCGAAATCTGAGCACATTTTAGTTCGTAAAGAAACGTCGCTCTCCGATCGCGCCGATCTGGATCCCCTCGATGACGATCGGCGTATCCTCGGCCGATTCCCGTATGTCATCCAAGTGGTTGCGAAATTCCCACGCCGCATCCGGATCGGAGAAGTAGAGCCGCATATCGACGTGGTTCTCTTCATAGATACGATTGATGAGCTCCACGGTCCCGATATGATCCGTGAGGACACAGATACGCAGCCACGTCTCCTTCTTGACCTGACCGTTCTCCTCGTCGGCATGCGACTCATCATAGACGTGAATGTACGCGGGGTATTCCGCCTCTCCCATAAAGAGCGGCATGATGAAATTCATGGACCGCTGCCCCGGCTGCGGTGCGGCATTCTCCCCTTCCAGCGCCCCGCGCATGGAAAGCGCGAGCGCGGCGACATTCTTTCCCGCGCGCCTATACTGCTCCGCGGTCATCTTTCGCGTCGTTACCATATCAGCCATCTGCATGAACGCCCATAGGCGTGGCAGATCGGGCATCCGCTGCTCGATCGCCGCCTGCCGAACAGTCCCCGGAACATTCTGCTGCGCGAGCTGTATGAGCTGCTGTAGCTGCTTGGCATCCCCCTCGCTCAGCGTTCGATTCTGCCCGCTCACAAAGTTCTGTAAGAGCATGACCTCACGTTGGGAGAGATTTTCGTTCGCGTATAAGAGGAACTGTGCCGCCGAACGCATCACCTGCATCATCTGCGGCGTATTCTCCATCGTCTGCGAAAAAAATTTGGCAGCCCCCTGCTGGAGCTCTGCTGTCGTCGCATTTTGAGGACGTGCCGCTGCCGTCTGTGCGGCGGGGTTCTCCCGCCCGCTTGGCAGAGATTCTGAACGTCCGCCGATCTCCGTCGGCAGATGTGCCTGCTGCTGCGCTGCGCCGGTCTGTTCCTCCGGGGACTGCTGTACGCCCTGCTGCTGACGGCTCTGCATCTCCTGCTGCGTCTGAGGCTGCTGTGTCTGCTGCCCCTGTGAAGGCAGCGTCTGTGTCCCCTGACCGACGGGGTTCTGTCCGGCCGCCCCCTCTTCTGCGGCGAATTGACCTGACGCAGGCAGGACATCGCCTTGCTGTATACTGGTCTTTGTCTGTGCCATATTCGGTCCTACAGGATGATTCTCCCGGGTCCCAAGCTCTTGTTGTCCTATCGCGGTTGGGTCGCCCCCCCCTTTGGGTAGGACACCTTCGCCGCTTGTCTGTGCGGGCATTTCGGTCGACGGACCTGCCTGTGCCCCCTGCGGCGGAGCAGTCGCCGGTTGACCGGCCTGTTGCTGCATGCGCGGCGCTGCTGCATCAGCTGTCTGTGCGCCCGGCTGCTGCGGCGCCGAAGACGCCGCCTCCTCTGCGCCGCTTTGCAGCGGCGCGGGGACAGCCTCTGTACCGCCTGCACGCGGCATCAGCGACCGGACAAGCTGATCGAGAACTCTAAGGGACGCAGATGCCCCGGCTGCCGGCATATCGCCGCCCTGTGCCTGCGCGCCGAGCTGCTCCAAAAACGCCTGCAGTTCCTTCGGCAGAAGCTCCGGATTCCCTGTGTCCAGAAGCTGAAACGCGGCCTTTGTGAGCATGATCGGTTCAAACGTCCCGCCGGTTTCCGCGGCAATCGTCGATTTCAAATGCGTGAGCAGCACCGCGAGATCGTCGCTCACCTGCGGCGCCGCCCCCGCGTCGGAGAGCGCCCCCAGCTGATTGAGCATCCGCGCGAGCGTCGTCAGCTGATCTGTCGAAAAGCGCTGGCTGGCGGCTGTACTGCCGAGCCCCTGTCCCAATGTCGTCTCAAGTGAAAAGGACTGTTTGATGATATTTTGAATGACTTCCTTGAGCTCCTGCGGCATCTGTTCGACGCTCGACTGCTGCCGCCCGCTGATCTTTGAAAGGACGTCGGCCATATGATCGATCGCTGTCTCGATCGAGACATTCGTCTGCTGGCTGAACGCCGCCGATGCGTCTCCGCCGCTGCGCCCCTGTACCCCTTCCGCCGTTCTCCCTTCCGAAATCCGCGTGGGAGAAGACGGCAGCACAGTGGAGACCGCTGCGGCATTTGCTTCCATCGGCATAGATCACACGACCTTCCTATTTCATATCTGTCCCATCGCCAGCATGGAACGAATCGGTTCAAACGTACGGCGGTGTATCGGACATGCGCCCAGATTTTTGATCGCCGCGATATGTTCCGCGGTCCCATATCCCTTGTGCTGTGCAAACCCATAGCCCGGATATGCCGCATCATACGCCTCCATCAAGCGATCGCGCGTGACCTTTGCGAGAATGGATGCGGCCGCAATCGAAGCGGACTTTGCATCCCCCTTGATGATGGACTGCGTCGGAATCAAAAGCCGCGACAGTTCGACCGCGTCGACAAGGACTTCCTCCGGCGCGGGATCAAGCGCCGCGACGGCCTCATACATGCCGCGAATCGTTGCCTGCAAAATATTGATGCGATCGATCTCCGCCGCATCTATGAGCGTCACATGGCAGCAGATCGCCTTCTCGACGATCTCCTCATAGAGCGACGCGCGCACCTGCGCGCTCAACTTCTTTGAATCGTTCAGACGGGGTATATGGAGCTCCCGCGGGAGGATCACCGCAGCGACCGCCACGGGGCCAGCGAGCGGACCGCGCCCCGCCT
Source organism: uncultured Selenomonas sp. (assembly GCA_963515775.1). Lineage (GTDB taxonomy): Bacteria > Bacillota > Negativicutes > Selenomonadales > Selenomonadaceae > Centipeda. Next base: position 6,316 of record CAUQAR010000068.1, read on the forward strand.
CATCCACACCCGCGACGAGCACATGCCCGCGCGCCGCCGCCGCACGCTCATACGCGTACATCGCCGCAACGCGTTCACGCTCACGGCACACCCGTTCATAACGGCGCAGAACCGCCTGCACAGACTTCCGCGTGTCAGCGCGGCATGCCGCAAGAAAATCCTCCGTCACCTCACCATGCAAAAACACAGCCTCTATTTCTTTTATCGTCAATTTCATCAATTCCTTCACCGTGCCCGCACATCCGAAGATCAGTCCGGCTCCATGACGGGCGGCGGATCAAGCGTCACGCGTCCGAGGCGGCCGCTGCGAAAATCTGTAAGTACGATCTGCTCCGCCTTTTCATAATCGATCCTGCCGCCGCGGACAAGACAGCCGCGTTTCTGCGCGATTTCCTCGAGCAGCGCCGCTCCCATAGGCATCGCCTCGTCAAGCCCGTAGCGCGCGCATAGTGCCGCAGGGTAATCCATATGCAGTACATGCAGAAGCTGCAAAACAACGCCGCCCACATCGTAGACAGTATCGCTGATCGCCCCCGTGAATGCAAGACGGAGCGCGGCCTGCGCGTCCTCGAATTTCGGCCAGAGAATCCCGGGCATATCGAGCAGCTCAAGCTGCGCACCGATGCGGATCCACTGCTTGGCCCGCGTCACACCGGGACGATTCTCCACCTTCGTCCGCGTGCCGCCCGAGAGACGATTGATGAGCGAAGACTTTCCCACATTGGGAATTCCAAGGATCATACATCGTGCGGCACGCGGCTTCGCCCCATGTTTCGCCAACTTCTCCGTCCGCGGAGCCGCACATCGTCGGATCGCCTGCACCAGCTCCTTGGTTCCGCTTCCCTTCACCGCATCAACGGGCACCGCTGCAATTTCCTGTGCGGCAAAATACCGCTCCCATGATCGTGTCGCCGCGGGGTCGGCGAGATCGGCTTTATTCAGCACAACAACGCGCGGCTTCCCCGCGACGATTTCCCGCAGCACCGGATTCGCCGAGCTCATCGGAATCCGCGCATCCAGCAGTTCCACCACCACATCCACGAGTTTTAAATTCTCCCGAACCAACCGCTCCGCCTTCCGCATATGCCCCGGGTACCACTGGAGACTTGGGATATCGATAATGTTGTCATGATCCGTCATTATATATTTTCCTCTCAGACCTTGATTTTACTGGAGTTTATCATCATACAAATATGTATAGCGCGAGAAAATCATAATTCATCATTATCAATACTATATCATATTTTAGGTCAAAAACCCACAAACGGGAGACAAATGGGAGACGAGAGCGCAAAATGGGAGACAAAAAAAATAAACCCCGGAGCCGAAGCCCCAGGGCGATGAATTACCACTCTATGATATTGTATGTGACGGTCGCGCCCTTGTAGCGCCCTCCGTCGAAATGTGCCAGCGCTTCAAATCTGCCCTGCTCATAGCCGATGCTCATGAGCGGCTTGCCGTCAATGACGGATGCCCCCGCCTTGATGCGATGGTCTTTGCGCAGGTTGATCTTGTAGACGTCAACCTTTTGCTCCTCCGGCGGCAGGTCTTTGCCGTCTGCGTCTTTCGTAATCGGCGTGACAACGGTGCGGTCGGACTTCTCCCGTGCCGCCCGTGGCAGTGTCGGATCGTCCTCCTTGATCTGACGCTCAACCACCTGCGCAGCACGCTCCACCATAGGAGCTGTGACATGGTACGTCACCGTCGGCGCACGCTGTCCCGCTTGTATGTCCGCAAGACGCCGCTGCAGTGTCTCAGCGTTGCTCTTGGAGATGTCGAGCCGCGCCTGCAGTGCCTTAACGTCCTGCGTCTGTTCCTGCGTCATGACAGCGGGTTTTTCGACGGTGGTCTGCTCCGATGCGGAATGCCTGCCAACGGTATACGCAAGCCCGACGATCAGGAGGCACAGGATCACCAGCAGGGCTGTTTTGTGCCCTGTGACGACCCGCTTGACTCTCTCAATCATTTGGCGTGCCTCCGTTATCCTGCCAATACTGGCGATACCAATTCGCCTTGCCGCGCAGGACGTCCCCGCCGCGCGTTCCGTCCTCCGCCCACGGATTATACCGAGGACTCTCGGACGTGCCGAGATACTCAAGGTCCCAACGCTCGCAGCCGTTCTTCGGCCCGTAGGGATCGTGCATCCACGCGCCGTCCTCGTTGTCCGCCGCTTCGCCGTGCGTCATGA
>CAUQAR010000069.1:0-8408 GCA_963515775.1 uncultured Selenomonas sp.
ACGCTTAATAGAGAAGCCGGATGAGCCGGCGCGGTCCCGCCACTGTGAGGGGAGCGAACCTGCATTTGTGCCACTGAGAGACGATGGGATCTCTTGGGAAGGCGCAGGCGAGCGATGAACCGAGCCAGGAGAACTGCCTGTTTGACAGTCACCGTGTGCCTAGGCACAGACCTGCGAGCGACAGGAAGGGGACGCATGGATTCCAAGGGGGATCTATGGGCTTTCTTGCTGCGGCAGGGGAGCCTTTTTATATCTTTGTTGGGAGGAATGATGATGAAAAATTGGAAGAAAATGCTGGTGGCTTCGCTGGCCTGCTCTGCGATGCTCGGGCTTGGCTATACGCCCGCCGAGGCCGCTTACGAGCTGAACCCCGAGGTCAAGACGGCGACGCCCGCACTGATGGAGGCTGCGCAGATCGGCGTTTTGAAGTATGAGAACCCGCAGATGCAGAACTACACGAACAAGGATGCCATCGTGGTGGCGAGCTTCGGTACGACGTTCAAGGATACGCGCGAGAAGACGATCGAGGCCACTGTGGACGCGATTCGGGCGGCACATCCCGGTGTGAAGGTTGTGACGGCATTCACCTCCCACATCATCATCGACCGCATTGCAAAGAATGAAGGAAAGAAATACCCGACGCCCGAGGAGGCGCTGACGCAGCTCAAGGCAGACGGTTATTCCCGCGTTGCGCTCGTTTCGCTCGACGTCATCCCGGGTATGGAGTATTCCTATCTGACCGCGGTGTTCAACAATTACAAGGAGCAGTTCAAGAAGATGACCTGCGGCACGTCTCTCATGTACTGGCAGGGACAGGAGAATCAGCCGGACGATGTGAGCGAAGCGCTCAAGGCTCTTTCCACGCAGTTCCCCGACCGCGGCAAGCATGACGCGCTGCTCATCATGGCGCATGGGACGCCGCAGCCGTCGAACGCGTACTACTCCGTCATTCAGGCGCGCATCGACGAGATGCAGTACAACAACGTGTTTGTTTACACGGTCGAGGGCTGGCCGAGCCTCGAGACCGTCATTCCGAAACTGAAGAAGGCCGGCATCAAGAATGTCACGCTCATGCCGATGATGATGGTTGCGGGCGATCATGCCAACAACGATATGGCGGGCGACGATAAGGAATCGCACAAGTCCATTCTGGAGGCTGAGGGATTCAAGGTATCCACCTACCTCCACGGCATCGGCGAGAACGCGGCGATCCGTGATCTCTATGTTCACCGTGCAAACGACGCATGGGACGCCCTCGAAAAGTAAAAAATTATTTTCTTTGGCAGAGAAAGGCCCTCCCCGCGCGGGAGGGCCTTTTCTTTATGGAAGCGCCCTGCTATAATAAGCGGAGTGATCAGTGATGAACAAGAGGGGTATATCCGGATGAAACTTTCCATCGTCGGCACAGGCATGATCGCGCGCGATGCGCTCACTGCGCTGCGCGCGGTGCAGGGGATCGAGGTCGTCTCGATCTGCGCTCGTCCGCACAGCAGAGAGAAGGCGGAGATGCTTGCGCGTGAATTTCATGTGCCGCAGGTCGTGACAGACTATGACGCCATGCTCGAAGCGCACACGGCGGATTTCGTCTATCTCGGCATCGTCAACAGCGCGCATTTTGACTACGCAAAGCGCGCCATCGCCGCGGGCTGGCATGTGATCGTGGAGAAGCCCTTCACCTCGACGCTCGCGGAGGCGGAGGAGCTGATTGCGCTTGCGCGTGCGGGGCGGCGCTATGTGTTCGAGGCCGTGACGCCGCTGTTCCTTCCCAACTACACGGGCATCCTCGAGGCGCTGCCGCATCTCGGTCTCGTTCGCGCGGTGCAGGCGAACTTCTCGCAGTATTCGAGCCGCTATGACCGCTATCTCGCGCGCGACGTCGCGCCGGCGTTCGATCCGGAATACTCGGGCGGGGCGCTCTACGATCTCAACGTCTACAATCTCGAGATGATCGTCTCCATGTTTGGGCGGCCGCAGACGGCCTCCTATACGGCGAATATCGGCTTCAACGGCATCGACACCTCGGGGATGCTGACGCTGCGCTACGACGGCTTTTTCGCATCAGCGACCGCGGCAAAGGACAGCGACAGCCCCTCCTTCTTCATGGTGCAGGGCGAGGTGGGCTGGATTCGTGCGGAGGGGACGCCGAATGAGCTGGCCTCGTTCACCGTCGCGCTGCGCGGCAGTGCGCCGAAGACCCGTGCGCTGAATCGTCACGCGCACCGCATGGTACACGAGTTCGAGGCGTTCCGCGACATCTTCGCACAGGAGGACTACGCGCGTGTGGAGGACGGGCTGCATACGACGCGTACGGTGATGGCTGTGATGGAAAAAGTGCGCCATGTGGCGGGCATCCAATTTCGTGCGGACTGATCGGCGATGGACGACGTGATGATTGAGATGGAAGCGCTCGTCAAGCGGTTTTCGCATACGGACGAGGCGCACAAGAAGGCGTGGAAAACGGCTGTCGCGGGTGTGTCGCTCTCGGTCGGCCGCGGCGAGGTGTTCGGTCTCCTCGGTCCGAACGGCGCGGGCAAGACGACGATCATCCGCATGCTGACGATGCAGACGCATCCGACGAGCGGAACGATCCGCATCGACGGTCGGGATATCCGCACGGATGCGCTGGCAGTGAAGGAGTGCATCGGCGTTGTGCCGCAGCATGTGAACTTTGATCAGGAGCTGACCGTCTGGCAGAACATGGAACTGCACGCGCGCCTGCATCATATCGGGCAGGCGGAGCGCGCGGCGCGCATCGAGCGCCTGCTCGACGAGATGGCGCTCGCGGAGGTGCGCAACGACGGCGTGCGCCGTCTTTCAGGCGGTATGAACCGCCGTCTGCTCATCGCGCGCGCCCTTGTCCACGAGCCGCGGGTGCTCTTCCTCGACGAGCCGACGGTCGCGCTTGATCCGCAGATTCGCCGCCGCATTTGGGATTTTGTCCGAGAACTTTCGCGGCGCGGGGTCACGGTCTTTTTGACGACGCATTACATCGAGGAGGCGGAGGCGCTCTGCGGCCGCGTCGCGATCATCAATAAGGGGCGTCTGATCGACATCCGCACGCCGCGGGAGTTCTGCATGCGGCTCGGCGGCGTCGCCGTGGAGTGGGACGAGGCGGACGGCCGCGCCTATCGCTTCTTTCAGACGCGCGAGGAGGCGCGGGCGCATGCGCGTACGCTCGAAGAGAAAATGCAGCGCGTCCTCCTGCGCCCGACGAATCTCGAGGATGTATTCATCGAGCTGACGGGCCGAAAGGAGGGGCTCTGATGGGCGGCGATATCTGGACGGTGTTCTGGCGCGACTGGGTCGTACTGCGCCGCCGGCTTGCGAAATATGTGCTGAGCCGCATGGTCTCCCCGCTCATGTTCCTCGTTGCCTTCGGCTGGGGGCTGGGGCGGAGCATCGATGTCGGCAGCGGCTCGTATCTCGACTTTCTCGTGCCGGGACTCCTCGCGATGAACTCGATGAACATCAGCTTCAACAGCATCATCTCGGTGCATGCGGAACGCGTCTACCATAAGAGTCTCGAGGAATATCTGATCGCGCCGATTCGCCCCGATGCCTTTGTGATCGGAAAGGTAGCCGGCGCGGTGCTGCGCGGCCTGATCTCCTCGGCGATCATCATTGCCCTAAGCTATCTCTTCGGCGCGCAGTTTGCGATCACGCCGCTCTTCCTCGCCGTGCTCACGATGAACTGCATGATATTTGCGGAGATCGGCTTCCTCGCGGCCATGTATATCACAACCTATGAGGAGATGGGGCAGGTCAACCTCTATGTGCTCCTGCCGATGTCGTTTCTCTGCGGGACATTTTTCTCAACGGGCGCGCTGCCGGATGCCGTGCGCTGGCTCGTGGAGATTCTGCCGCTGACGCATACGAGTCATCTCCTGCGCAGTCTCGGCGGGACGGGGGAGTTCTCCGCGCTCTCGCTCGCGATTGTCGCAGCCTACGCCGTGCTCGGCCTCGCTGCCGGAACGTGGAAATTCCGGCGGCTGACGGATTAAACAGTAAGGAACAACATGCTCGGAAAAATCTTTCATCATCGGGGTGCGGCGGCGGGCTGCGCGCATTTCTGCTGTACCAAAATCGAAGACTTCGGCGTCTCGTTCGGGACGTATGAAGTCTTTTCGCATGTCAATATGCACATACACTGCGGGCAGCTGACGGCGATCATCGGTCCCAACGGTGCGGGCAAGAGCACGCTGCTGCGCGCCGTCCTCGGCGAGGTGCCGCACAGCGGAGCGCTGCGGTTCGTGGATGCGGACGATCGGCACACGGGCCATCCCGTCATCGGCTATGTGCCGCAGTACCTGCGGTTCGACGTCAGCGCGCCGACGAGCGTCATGGATCTCTTCATGGCGTGTCTGACCCGGCGTCCCGTTTGGCTCTGTTCCTCCCGGCGCTTTCGCGTACGCGCGGAGGAAAGCCTCGCGCGCGTCCGGGCCGCGCATCTCCTCGACCGGCGCCTGGGCGCGCTCTCAGGCGGGGAACTTCAGCGCGTCCTGCTTGCGCTCGCGCTGGACCCCATGCCGAATCTGCTGTTGCTCGACGAGCCGGTTTCGGGGGTTGACCAGAGCGGCCTCGCACTGTTTTACGACATCGTATCCGCGTTGCGCACGCAGGAGGACCTCGCCATCCTCCTCATCTCGCACGATCTCGGCATGGTTGCGCGCCACGCGGATCAAGTCGTGCTGATGAACCGCGGTGTTGCGGCGCAGGGAACGCCTGCGGAGGTCTTTGGTGGGCAGCAGATGGAGCGGCTCTTCGGCATCCTGCCCGATCTCGTGCATCTCGGCCTGCGGCGGGCCGGGGGAGAGGAGGAGCCCCATGGACATGATCTATGACGTGATGGATGCGCTCCTGCCGTTCTCGTGGATGTCATACACATTTATGAAGAATGCGCTGCTCGCCGTTCTTCTCATGACACCGCTCTTTGGCCTGCTCAGCACGATGGTCGTCTCGAGCCGCATGGCGTTCTTCTCGGACTCGCTCGGACACGGCGCGTTCACGGGGATCGCCCTTGGCGCGCTCATCGGCCTCGGATCGCCGCTTGCGGCGCTCCTCATCTTCTCCGCGGCATTTGCCCTTCTCATCACATATATCAAGCGGCGGACGGCCGCGTCGGCGGACACCGTGATCGGCGTTTTCTCCTCGACCGCGATTGCGGTCGGCCTGATGATCATGAGCCGGGGCGGGGGATTTTCAAAATATTCCCCGTTTCTCATTGGCGATATTCTGAGCATCACACCGACGGACCTGGCGGGCCTGCTCACCGTGGATATCCTCGTCGTCTGCGGTTGGATGCTGCTCTTTAACCGTCTCCTGCTCCTCTCGGTCAACGCGTCGTTCGCACGCAGCAGGGGCGTCTCCGTCTTTGCCGTCGAGGCCGCGTTTGCCGTCATGCTCGCCGTCGTCGTCGCCGTCAGCATCCAGTGGGTCGGCATCCTCATCATCAACGCGCTGCTCGTCCTGCCGGGCGCAGCGGCGCGGAACATCGCGCGGAGCGTCAAGGAGTATCACATCCTCTCGGTGTCCATGGCACTCTTCTCGGGGCTTGCGGGCCTGTTCTTCGCCTACGCGCTCGGCATCGCGGCCGGCGCCGCGATCGTCGCGGCCGCCGCGCTGCTCTTCTTCCTTTCGCTCGCGCTGCGCGCACGTTTTCGGCGCTGATGGCGTTGTCTTTTTTAGGAATTTTATGTTAAAATAGCAGAGAAGATATGCGCACGAAAAGGAGGCAGTTCCCGTGAACATCACGATTGGCAGCGATCACGGCGGCGTGGAGCTGAAAGAAGAGGTTAAGATGGTGCTCCACGAGTTTGACGGCATTCACGTCAAGGACGTCGGCACATTCAGCAGAGAGGCCGTGGACTATCCCGACGTCGCGGCGAAGGTCTGCGCGGACGTCGTCTCCGGGGCGGCCGATCGCGGGATACTGCTGTGCGGCACGGGGATCGGCATCTCGATCGCGGCGAATAAGATCAAGGGGATTCGCGCGGCGGCCTGCACCGACGTCTATACGGCGATCATGTCGCGCCGGCATAACGACGCGAACGTCCTCGCCCTCGGCGGGCGCGTGCTCGGCATCGGTCCCGCGGGCGAGATCGTCCGCGCGTGGATCCGCACGGAGTTCGACGGCGGGCGCCATATCCGCCGCGTCGAGAAGATGATGGCACTGGAAGATCAAACAAAATCATAAGGAGCGTTTTGCATGGGTATGATGGACAGTCTCGAAAAAGTGGATCCCAAGACGTACGAAGCCGTTGAAAAGGAGCTGAACCGCCAGCGGTCCAAGCTGGAACTGATCGCCTCGGAGAACATCGTCAGCCGCGCCGTCATGGAGGCGCAGGGAAGCGTCCTCACGAATAAGTACGCGGAGGGCTATCCCGGCAAGCGCTACTACGGCGGCTGCGAGTTCGTCGATATCGTCGAGCAGCTCGCCATTGACCGTGCGAAAGAGCTGTTTGGCGCCGCGTGGGCGAACGTACAGCCGCATTCGGGCGCACAGGCGAACATGGCCGTGTTCTTCGCCCTTTTGCAGCCGGGCGACACGATCTTCGGCATGAACCTCACGGACGGCGGACACCTCACGCACGGCAGCCCCGTCAACATCTCCGGTTCGTATTTCAAGGTCGTTCCCTACGGTGTGGATCGAGAAACGGAGCGCATCGACTACGACGCGCTCGCACGTCTTGCCGAAGCGCATCGGCCGAAGATGATCATTGCAGGCGCCTCCGCCTACGCGCGCATCATCGACTTTGAGCGCATCGCGCAGACCGCGCAGAAGGTCGGCGCGTACTTCATGGTCGACATGGCGCACATCGCGGGACTCGTCGCCGCGGGCGCGCACCCCAGCCCCGTACCCTATGCGGACATCGTCACAACGACCACGCACAAGACCCTGCGCGGCCCGCGCGGCGGCATGATTCTCGGCCGCGACGAAGAGCTCGGCAAAAAGATCAACAAGGCCGTCTTCCCGGGCATTCAGGGCGGCCCGCTCATGCACGTCATCGCGGCCAAGGCCGTCGCGCTCGGCGAAGCGCTGCATCCCTCGTTTAAAGAGTACGGCGCGCAGGTCGTTCGGAATGCGGCCGCGCTTGCGGACGAACTGACGAAGTGCGGCTATCGCATCGTCTCGGGCGGTACGGATACGCACGTCATGCTGGTCGACCTCACGAACAAGGACGTCACGGGCAAGGATGCGCAGAACATCCTCGATGCGGTCAACATCACGGCGAACCGCAATACCATCCCGTTCGAGCAGCGCAGCCCGTTCATCACGAGCGGCATCCGTCTCGGCTCGCCCGCACTCACCACGCGCGGGTTCAAAGAGGACGATATGCGCGAAGTGGCGCGCATCATCGCGCATGTCCTCGATGCGCCGACGGACGAGAGGCGCCGCAGCGACGCGCGCGCGCGCGTCGCCGCCCTCTGCACGAAGTACCCGATCTACGAATAAGCCGTCCGGTTTTGATGTTATGAAGAAAGGAAGCCCCTTATGGCCGCTGCATTTCACCCGTCCGACGTACCGAGTCTTCACATCGTCGATCATCCGCTCATTCGCCATAAGCTGACCATCATGCGGATGAAGCAGACGGGGACGAAGGAGTTCCGCGAGCTGCTCTCGGAGATCGCCATGCTCATGGCCTATGAGATCACGCGCGACTTTCCGCTGCGGGACGTCGAGATCGAGACGCCTGTCGCGCCCTGCCGCGCACAGATGCTCGAGGGGAAGAAACTCGGCGTCGTCCCCATCCTGCGCGCGGGCCTCGGCATGCTCGACGGCATCCTCTCGCTCGTCCCCGCCGCACGCGTCGGACACATCGGGCTCTACCGCGATCCGGAAACGCTCGCGCCTGTCGAATACTATGCGAAACTCCCGACGGGAATCGAGGACCGGACGCTCATCGTGCCGGATCCCATGCTCGCGACGGGCGGCAGCGCCTCGGCCGCGCTCTCCCTGCTCAAGGAGAAAGGCGCAAAGAGCATCATCCTCATGTGTCTCGTCTCGGCTCCCGAGGGGATTCGCCGCGTTGCGGCCGACCATCCCGACGTACCCGTCTATGTGGCCGCCGTGGACGATTGCCTGAACGAGCACGGCTATATCGTGCCGGGCCTCGGCGATGCGGGCGACCGCATCTTCGGCACACTGTAACCGTTCGCAAGATACGAATGCCAAACGATATACATATACCCCGCCGTCGATACCGAGAACACCCGGCATCGGCGGCTTTTTTGCGCGCCCGGCATCGTATGTAAAATCTGCCGTTGATGCGCACGCCACATTGCGGTAATTTGCCACGATCCCACGCACGCCCTCTACTGATAAAACTGAACTCTATTCATAAATTTTTATGATCTTGGATGTACAATCTAAGTGCAACACAATTTAACAAAGAAAAGGACTCATAACG
>CAUQAR010000070.1:0-8272 GCA_963515775.1 uncultured Selenomonas sp.
CGCTATGCTCGAGGAGAACGGGGCGATTCGACGCGATGCGACGAAGCCGCGTGCGATCGACATCATGGGAGAGAATCCGTGGGGCAGAACCATCCCCATCCCCCTCGTCGGCACGGTGACGGCGGGCGAGCCCATCCTCGCAGAGCAAAACGTGGAGGAGGTATTTTCGTTTCCGCGAGCACTCATCGGCACTGCGGAGGATGTGTTCATGCTCCGGATCCAAGGCGACAGCATGATCAATGCCGGTATCTTTGACGGCGACTTTGTCTTGGTGCGCCAGCAGCCGACGGCGAATAACGGCGACATCGTCGTTGCGCTGATCGACAGCGAGACGGCGACGGTGAAGCGTTTTTACCGCGAGAAGACCTGCATTCGTCTCCAGCCCGAGAATGACGCGATGGAGCCGTTCTATGAGAAGGATGTGCAGATCATGGGTAAGGTCATCGGTCTCTATCGTCATATATAAGAGCTCGTTCGGGAGCGTTACGCGAAAAGCGCGACGCTCCCTTTTCATTTTCAGGGAAGAATGTTATAATAATCCTGTTTTCTGGTAGAATGAGGCGGGATATGGAAAAGGCAGAACTTCGCAGCGGATACACGACCGGCGCATGCGCGGCCGCAGGCGTTAAGGCGGCCTTTTTGTTCCGTGCGGGCGAGGATTGGCGCGAGGTTGCGCTGACGGCGCTCGATGGCACGCCGCTGACGATCCCCGTTAAGGAGGTCGCTGTGACGCCGGATGGGATCCGTGCAGAGGTTGTCAAGTTCTCGGGGGATGACCCCGATATTACGAGCGGCGCGTCCGTGTTCACGACGCTGACCCTGCGGGACGATCTCGACGGGATCGAGTTCCGCGCGGGCGAGGGGGTCGGTACGGTAACCAAGCGCGGCATGAGTCTCCCCGTGGGAGAACCGTCCATCAATAAGGGGCCGCGCGAGCTCATTCGCCACGTTGTGGCGGAGATGACGGGCACGGAGGATTTCGGTGCCGTGGTTACCATCTCGATTCCTGCGGGGGTGGAGCTCGCCAAGAAGACGCTCAATCCCGTGCTCGGCATCGAGGGCGGCATCTCGGTCATCGGTACGACGGGCGTGCTGCGTCCGATGTCGGAGGAGGCATTCAAGGATTCTCTCGTACCGCAGATCGATGTAGCGCTCGCCACGGGGATGGATACGCTGGTATTCGTCCCGGGCAAGATCGGCGAGCGCATCGCGCTTGCCATCGGCGTGCCACAGGAGGCCGCCGTTGAGACGAGTAATTTCATCGGATTTATGTTGGAGCGCGCCGCGGAGCGTGGAGCGAAAAAGATCGTCATCCTCGGGCATACGGGCAAGCTTGTGAAGATTGCGGCGGGTGTCTTCCACACGCATAACCGCGTTGCGGACGCGCGTCTTGAAACGCTTGCCGCCTATGCTGCGGCGGAGGGGCTGAGCACTGAGGGCGTTCGGCGCGTCCTCTCTTCGAATACGACGGAGGACGCGATGGAGTGTATCGCGACGGCAGGGCTCTCGGAAGCCGTCTGCGCGACGATTGCAGAGCGGGTTCACGTGCGTGCGGAGCGCTATCTTTTCGGAAAGGTACGCGTCGGTGCGATTATGGTAAACTTTACAGGCGATATTCTCGGCGTGGATGCCGCAGCCCGTGCCATTGCCCGCGAACACGGCTGGAGACTTTGAGCATGGAGCATAAGATCGTCGTTGTGGGCATCGGCCCCGGAGATTCTTCCTATCTTTTGCCAAGAGCACAGAATTATATCGAAAATGCGCGTATACTCGTCGGCGGACGCCGCGCCCTCGCAGATTATTCGAACGGGCACGCAAAGGAGTGCGCCGTCGGCGGAGATATTCCCGCCGTGCTCGATTTTATTCGCACCTCGCTCGACGAGGATGATGTCGTGGTGATGGTTTCCGGGGACCCCGGATATTACTCGATGCTGGATGCGATCAGGCGGACGTTTCCCCTTCGCCAAATCGAGGTCGTTCCGGGCATCGGATCGCTCCAGCTTGCCTTTGCGCGGCTGGCGCTGCCGTGGCACGGCGCGCGCCTCCTGAGTTTCCACGGGCGCGAGCCTCTGCCCGAAGAATTAAGGTATGCGCCTTCGGCGGTGCTCGGCATGTTGACGGACGGGCAGCATAACTCGCAAACGATTGCGGCGCGGCTGCTTGACTGCGGCTGGCATAGTACCGACCGCATGTATATTTGCACGCGCCTTTCCTATGCGGATGAGAATATTGTGGACATGACGCTCGGCGCTGCGGCGGAGGCGGACGGCATCGGACACGGCGTCGTCATCGTCTGCGCGGATGGGGAGAATATATGATGAATATCGGAATCAAAGACGAAGACTTTGTCCGCGGGAAGGTGCCCATGACGAAAGAAGAGATTCGGGTCCTAACGCTCGTTAAGGCGCACATCGCGTCGGATGCCGTCGTCTATGACGTCGGCGCGGGGACGGGGTCCATCTCTATCGAGGCGGCGCGGCTTGCGCCGCAGGGGCATGTGTATGCGATTGAGAAGAACCCCGAGGGGATTGCGCTCATCGCAGAGAATGCAAAGAAATTCGGTGTTGCGAATATTTCAGTCGTTGAAGGAACGGCGCCCGATGCACTTGCAGGACTGCCGGAACTCGATGCGGCAATCATCGGCGGGAGCGGGCGTAAACTCGCAGATATCCTCGATATCATCGGCGAACGTCTGCGTCCGAACGGCCGTATCGTGGCGAATGCCATCACGATGCAGACGGTTGCCGCATGCCTGGATTATTTCCACGCACATCAGGATACCTATTCCTATGAGGCGATACAGGTACAAATCACTCGGCTGGAGCGCGTCGGCCCATACGATATGGCGAAAGCGCTCAATCCGATCTACATCATTACGGCAGAGAGAAAGTGAGGAGAGCAGATGATTCATATTGTCGGGGCGGGGCCGGGAGATCCCGAACTCATTACAGTGAAGGGATCACGGTATCTTGCCGAGGCGGATGTCGTGATTTATGCGGGATCGCTGGTCAATCCCGCACTGCTGGACTACTGTAAAAAGGACGCCGAGATTCATAACTCGGCGCATATGACCCTTGACGAAGTTGTCGAGGTCATCGCGCGCGCGGAGTCCGAAGGGAAGATGACGGTGCGTCTGCACACGGGCGATCCCGCAATCTTCGGCGCGATCCAAGAGCAAATGGACGCGTGGAAAAAGCGCGGATTCGAGTACGACGTCGTTCCCGGCGTCAGTTCTTTCCTCGGTACGGCGGCGGCGCTGCGGCAGGAGTATACGCTGCCGGGCATCTCGCAGACGGTCATCATCACGCGCAACGAGGGACGGACGCCCGTACCGGAGCGTGAAAAACTGCGCAGTCTTGCCGCGCATCACGCGACGATGTGTATTTTCCTCTCCATCTCGATGATTGAGGAAGTCGTTGCAGAACTCGTGGCGGGCGGTTATGAAATAACGACGCCAATTGCGATTGTGCAGCGTGCGACGTGGCCGGAACAGAAGATTCTGCGTGGGACGCTCGAGACGATTGCAAAGCAGGTGGCGGCAGAGGACATCGACCGCACGGCGATGATTGTCGTGGGGGACTGTCTGAGTGCAAAGTACGAGCTCTCGCGGCTCTATGACGCGGGGTTCTCGCATATGTTTCGGGATGCGAAGAAATGAGAACGGCGCTCTTTGCCCTGACGGCGGGCGGCGTGCAGCTTGCGTTGCGCCTGCATTCAGCGCTTGAGGGAGCTGGGACGCTCTTTTTCCCCGAACGGCTGCGGGGGGAGGTGCTTGCGGAATGCGAGGCACAGTACTTTCAGCGGCTTGCGGATGCGATGCGGGATGCCTTTGGCCGCTATGATACGCTCGTCTGCGTGATGGCAACAGGCATTGTCGTTCGCATGATTGCGCCCTATATCAACAGCAAGCTCTATGACCCCGCCGTACTCGTATTTGATGAGCAGGGGCGTCATGGGATTAGTCTCCTCTCGGGGCATGTCGGCGGGGCGAATGCATGCACGCAGAAACTCTGTAAAGCGATCGGCGCCGACCCCGTCATTACGACTGCGACCGATGTGACAGGCATGTGCGCCCCTGACGCGGTCGCTGCGCAACTAGCACTGCGTCCCGTGCCGAAAGGGGCGATACAGGTGCTCAATACCGCGTTGCTCGAGGGAAAGCGTATCGATTATTTTCTCGATACGTCGCTGACGCAGTGCGATTTTTACGAAAGGTCACTGCGTGATGCGCATATCTCGGCGCTGCGGTTTCAAGAAGAACCTGCACCCATAGAGGAAGGGCAATACCGCGTCGTTATCACCTTACCGGAGCATGTTCCCGCAGACGTGCCGGCGCGCACGCTCTATCTGACGCCGCGCCGTCTCATTGCGGGCGTCGGGTGCCGCGCGGGCGTGCCGGAGAATGATATCCTCCGAGCGTTGAGCACGGCATGCGGGCAGATTGAGCGAGACGTATCCTGCATCGACCTCTTTGCGAGTACGGAGGTGAAACGCGAGGAACCCGGGCTTCTTGCCGCAGCGCGGTCGCTCGGGCGGGAGATCGTCTTTTACACGCGCGGCGAGCTCGCGCATATGGTCGAACGATACGGACTGAAAGAGTCTGATTTTGTCAAGCGGACGATCGGCGTCGGGAACGTGTCCGAGGCGGCGGCGCTCTGCGCGGCAGGGGATCACGGCGGGCGCATGGCGTTCGGCAGAACAATATTAGGGAAAGTGACGGTGGCACTCTTATGGGAAAAATAAGTGTTGTGGGCATCGGCCCCGGCAGCCTTGACGACATGACATACCGTGCGCGGCGTGTGATCGAAGAGGCTTCGGTCGTCGTCGGCTATAAGCGCTATGTGGACCTGATTACGTCGATCGTCGAGGGCAAAAAGGTTCTCGATACGGGGATGACGCAGGAGATCGACCGCTGCCGTGCGGCGATCCAGGAAGCGGTGAACGGCGAGAATGTCGTCGTGATCTCGAGCGGCGATGCGGGTATCTACGGCATGGCGGGGCTCGTTCTCGAGCTGCTCGTCAAGATGGAGCCGTCGGAGCGGCCGGAGTTCGGCGGGATCGTTCCCGGCGTTTCGGCGATGAGTGCTGCGGCCGCTCTCCTAGGCGCGCCGATTATGCATGATTTCGTTGTGATCAGCCTCTCGGATCTGCTCACACCGTGGGAGATTATCCAAGAGCGTGCGGAACTTGCGGCAAAGGGGGACTTTGTCGCGGCGCTTTATAACCCGCGGAGCAATAAACGCGTGGGACAGATCAACGCGGTACAGGATATCTTCCTGCACCATCGTTCTCCCGAGACGCCGGTCGGCGTTGTGACGGGCGCCAGTCGTGAGAACGAGGCGGTGCTCATCTCGACGCTCGGCAGCTTTACGAAGGAGGATATCAATATGTTCTCGCTCGTCATTATCGGCAACTCCAAGACCCGCTCCGTGGGGGACTGGATGATTACGCCGCGCGGCTATCAAAAACGGGAGCCGGGGCTTTGATCTTCGTTGCGTCCGGCACGCAGGACGGACGGGAACTGGTACGCCGTCTCTGCGCCGCGGGACACGACGTGGCGGCGTCGGTTGTCAGTTCCTATGGGGAGCAGCTCCTTGCCGCGCAGCGCAGCGCGGGCGGCGGAAAGCTCATCATCAACGATACGCCGCTCGATGAAGACGGACTGCTCGATTTTTTTAGGGAGCACGACATTCGCATTTTTGTGGATGCGACGCATCCCTATGCCGTCAATGTCTCGCGCAATGCGATGGCGGCCTGCGCGGCGTCAGGTCTGCCTTATATCCGCTACGAGCGCGATGTGACCGATATATCTTATGAAAACGTACATCTCGTGCACAGCTACGAAGAGGCATGCGAAACCGCTGCGCATCTTGGGAAAATCGTGTTTTTGACGACGGGCAGCCGCAACCTCGAGCGCTTTGTGAAAGCGCCCGCGCTCAAAAACTGTACGATCATTGCGCGCGTTTTGCCGACGGCGGAGGTCATCGCGCTCTGCGAGAACCTCGGGCTGACGCCCGCGCAGATCATCGCGATGCAGGGGCCGTTTTCGCGGGAACTGAACCGCAGCATGTATGAAAAGTACGGCGCCGATGTTATTGTGACGAAGAACAGCGGCATGGTCGGCGGCACGGATGAGAAATTTCAAGCGGCGGAGGACTTAGGCCTTCCCGTGATCGTCATTGACCGCCCTGTGCTGGATTATCCGAATCTTGCGCATACTTTTGAGGAAGTACGGAAATTTGTCGATTCCATAGAGGAAGCATAAGGAAGAAGGGGAGAACAACGATGGATTTTATCATAGAGCCGATGGCGATTGAAAACCGCAGCATGGAGCTGATTGCACCGCATCTCGCGGCGCTCGGGCTGGACGAGGCGGCGACGAAGGTATACTCGCGCCTTATTCACGCGTCGGGGGATGTGGGCTACGCGCCGATCATCCGCGTGCATCCGGAGGCGATTGCGGTTGCGATGGATGCGCTGCGCAAGGGGGCGCATATTTACACCGACGTGGAGATGGTGCGCACGGGCATCAACAAAAAGAAACTCGCGTCCTTCGGCGGAGAAGTACACTGTCTCGTTGCCGACCCCGATGTCGCTGTGCGTGCCAAGCAGGAGGGCATTACGCGCTCGATGATTGCGATGCGCCAATTCGGCAGGGATTTGAACGGCAGCATCGTTGCCATCGGCAACGCGCCGACGGCGCTCTTCGAGGTGCTGCGCATGGTGCGCGAAGAGGAGATTCGCCCCGCCTGCATCGTGGGGATTCCCGTCGGCTTTGTCGGCGCGGCGGAGTCGAAGGCGGAGCTCGCGGCAAACGGTATCGTCCCCTATATTACGGTGGAGGGGACAAAGGGCGGCAGCCCCATCGCGGCGGCTGCGATCAATGCAATGATGTATCTGATCGACAATACGCGTCCGTAATCGGCCGGGAGGAGCACGCATGCAGTGGAACATCCCCCGTATCGTCGTTGCGGCAACGCAGTCGGGCGGCGGCAAGACGACGCTCGTTACGGGGCTCCTTGCGGCGCTTCGGGCGCAGGGGCTGGCCGTGCAGTCGTTCAAGGTGGGACCCGACTATATCGACCTCGGTTACCACCGACTGGCAAGCGGACGCGCGGGGCATAATCTCGATACATGGCTCGTCCCCGAATCGCGGCTCACAGAGATATTTGCACGCGAATGCGAGGGGGCGGATATCGCCGTCATCGAGGGGGTCATGGGGCTCTACGACGGCGGGCAGAGAGGCATCAGCTCGACGGCGTCAATTGCAAAGGCACTCGGTGCGCCCGTCCTGCTCGTCATTGATGCAAAATCGGTCGGGGCATCGGCGGCGGCAACGGCGCTCGGGTTCCGCATGTACGATACGGATGTCAATCTCGCGGGTGTGCTTATTAATCGCCTCGGGAGCGCGACGCATGAAGAGATGATACGAACGGCAATGGCGGGCATCGATATGCCCGTTTTTGGCTCGCTCCGGCGCGATGCGACGCTCGCGCTGCCCGAGCGTCATCTTGGCCTCACGCCCGTCGAGGAAAATGAGGCGGCGGAGACAATCCGCGCGATTGGAACGCAGGTTGAGGCGGGGCTGGATATTGCGCGCATTCTGGAATTGGCGCGCAGCGCGCCGCCGCTTTCGTATGTGCCGGCTGCGCGGCGGAGTGCAGAACCGTCCTGCCGCATCGGCGTTGCGCGCGACGACGCGTTTTCCTTTTACTATGCCGCCAGCCTTGCAGAACTCGATGTATGCGGGGCACAGCTCGTACCGTTTAGCCCTCTCCATGATGCGCAGCTGCCCGAAGTGGACGGCATCATCATCGGCGGCGGTTTTCCGGAGATGTTTGCAGACCAGCTCGCAGCGAATGCGTCGATGCGCACCTCCATCCGCGCGGCGTCGGAGCGGGGTATGCCCATCTACGCCGAGTGCGGCGGCTATATGTATCTGATGGAAACGCTTGTCGATTTCACGGGGACATCGCATCCGATGGCAGGCGTATTCTCCGGCACGGCGCGTATGACCCAAAAACTGCAGACGGTCGGTTATGTGGATGCGGTACAGAATATGGATACCGTATTCGGTGCGGCGGGGCTCTCGCTGCACGGACACGAATTCCACTTCTCCGTGGAAGAGGGGGAGAACGAGGAACCTAAACGTCCCTTTATCTTTACCAAGATACGCAGCGGGGCGAAATATCCGGCAGGACGCATCTTTCAAAGGACGCTCGGCAGCTATCTCCATCTGCACTTTGCAGGCTGCCCCGCGGCGGCCGTGTCG
>CAUQAR010000071.1:0-8264 GCA_963515775.1 uncultured Selenomonas sp.
TGTGCGCCGCATTCCGGGCAGACGAGCTCCTGCTCCGCCGCGACGCGGCGCGACGGCGGCAGATAGTGACCGTTCGGGCAGCGATGACACGCGAGCCGCGAGAACATGAGCCGCACGATGTTCAGCAGCTCCGTCGATGTGCCGAACGTGCTGCGGATGCCGGGCACGCCCGGACGCTGATGCAGCGCGAGTGCGGCCGGGATATAACGCAGATCGTCGATGCGCGCCTTCTCCGCCTGCGTCATGCGCCGCCGCGTGTAGGTCGAGAGCGCTTCGAGATAGCGCCGCGATCCTTCGGCGTAGAGCACGCCGAGCGCGAGCGAGGATTTCCCCGAGCCCGAGACACCCGCGATCCCGACGATCTGATGCAGCGGGATGTCGACGGATACGTCTTTCAAGTTGTGTACGCGCGCCCCGCGCACCTCGATCGCCGCGGGCTGCGCGCCGCCCCGTTCAGTTCCCCCGCGCATGTTCCCATCTCCTTCATGCAATATCGATTGGTCTACATAAAGTATAACACAAATAACGACACGACAAAGGGACTGCCGCACATTTTTAGTACGGCAGCCCCTCGTCATGCTGATCGCGTTAATTCAGTTTAAACGTCTCGACTGCCGTCTGGAGCTCGCTTGCCATCTCGGAGAGATGCTTGCTCGCGGACGCGACTTCGTGGACGGATGCGGTCTGCTCCTCGGTCGCGGCGGAGACGGTCTGTGTCTCGTCCGCGAGAGAGGCCGCGACCTCCTCGATGCTGTGGATGGACGTCGTGATGCGCTTGCTGCCTTCGTTCGTCGCCTTGATCGCCTCGGCGGAGTACGCAATGCGCTCCATGAGCTGCGTGATCTGCGCCACGATCTCGCGGAACGCGCTGCCCGCCTCGTTGACGGACTGCACACTGCTGACCGTCATCTGCGTGCCGGTCTGCATCGATACGACCGCCTCGTTGGTGCGCTTTTGAATCTCGGTGATGATGCTCGTGATGTTCTCAGTGGCGCCGCCCGACTGCTCGGCGAGCTTACGCACCTCTTCGGCGACAACCGCAAAGCCGCGGCCGTGCTCGCCGGCACGCGCCGCCTCGATCGCGGCGTTGAGCGCGAGCAGGTTGGTTTGCTCCGCGATGCCGGAGATGGTGTCGACGATCTCGCCGATCTGCTTCGACTGCTCGCCGAGCGCGCGGATGATGCTCTCGGTCTCCTTCACCGTCGTCTCGAGTTTGCCCATATTCCCGACGGCCTGCTCGACCTTGTCCGCGCCCTCGGTCGCCGCGTTGTGCGCCGACTGCGAGGCCTCCGTGATGGTCTTGGCGTTGTCGGAGAGAATCGTGAGCTGGCGGTCCATGTCCTCGACGACCTCGATCGCCTCCATCACGGCCTCCTTCTGCTTCACCGTCCCCTCCGCGACCTGCATGATGGAGTCCGCCACGAGGTTCGATGCCTGCGATGTCTGCGCGGCGTTCTCCGTGAGATGCTCGGAGGCTGACGCCACGGACTCGGCGCTGTTCTTCGCGCTCCGCAGCACGGTGGAGAGACGGTCCGTCATGTGGTTGAACGCCGCCGCCATGCGCCCGATCTCATCGCCCGAGTCCACATCCAGTTTCGGGATCGCGAGGTTCCCGCCCGCGATCTCCTCGGCGGCGCTCCCCATGCGAATGAGCGGTTTCGTCGCAGCCCCGGCCATGAAGTAGGCGAGCGCACCTGCCGCCGCAACGAGAATGATCCCGAGGATCACGGTGGGGATGGCCGATTCAATCCCGGCCCAAACCACATAGGAACGCGGTGTCGCCGTGGCGATGATCCATCCCGTCGTATCGTTGCGATCATAACTCACATAGTAGGTGTTACCGTCTTTGAACGTGACTTCCGTCGTTCCCGAATTGCCCGCAAGCGCGTCTTTCACAAAGGCGTACCCACTGGAATCCGTACGGTCTTCTTCTTTTTCAATCTTGACCTCGGAATCCGCAAGGTCTTTCCCATGGCTGTCGATGATGAAGACGCGCGTATGTTCGTCCGCCGCGGCCTTGACGAAGTCCGCGATCACGCCGAGATCGTAGTCGCGCTGTACCATACCGACGACTTGCTTCTGCTCGTTAAAGACAGGCACGGCAATGACGGAGATGAATCGTCCCGTCGCCTTGCTGACGACGATGTCGGAGATGCTCTCCTTGCCGGCCATGGCATCCTTGAAATACGCGCGCGTCGCCGTGTTCACGGGATCCTTATGATCGCTGCGCAGCAGCTGCTGTCCGTTCGTATCCGTGATATGCGTCGGGTTCGCGTCCTTGAAGATGTCGTTCGTCCGCGTCAGCGACGCGTCCACATCCGCCGCATCTGCCGTCGGGTTTTCAAGATAACGAATCGTCGCGGCATTGCCCGCGAGCACCTTGATCCCGTTGCGGTTCTCCTCAAACAGCCCCGTAATGTTGGAATCAATCACCTTCACGCGCTGCTGACTCACGGCTTGCAGCTGCTCAATGCCCCGATTCACCGTGCTGTAAAAATTGACGCCGATACTGATGAGCAGCGGAACAGCACTGATCAGCACAAGGATGACGACCATCTTGGTCTTGACGCTTGCGTTTTGGAACATCCCCAAAGACTCCTTTCTGAAAACACCTGCCTAGAATACATTACAGGCCTATTATACATATTTTCATATCTGATGTCACGTTTTTTATTATATAGGGCTTAGTTCCTATTGTAGAATTATTAAACTTTTTCGTCATGCAGTCTTTTTTATCTTTGCATCGTTCTCTTTATTACGCAAATCAGATGAACAAAATTTTAATGGGAAACAATCGTCATCGTCAAATTCATCGGATAAATGAAATAAGGAGCCGACGCGTATCGGCTTCCCATTGATTTAAAAAAATTTTTTACGGCATCCCTCAAAGTGACGCGATGCGCTGTGCGAGCTGCTCCGCGTGTGCGGCGCTGCGCGCCTTCATATCGGCGACCGCCGCTGCGTCCGAGCGCGTCGCATAGGATACGTTGCCCGTGTAGACGCGCCCCGCGTATTCCATGCCGCAGAGCGCGCAGGTGGAGGCGACGGGCAGGAGATATTCGTCGATCTCATGCCCGGCGGCGCCGTCCTTGCTGTACATCTCGGCAGGCGTACCGGTCGTCAGCGAGACGATCAGTTTCTTGCCCTTCAGCTTATCGCCCGTGCGCCCGTGCGACCAGCCGTGTTTGAACGTCTGCTCCATCCAGCGTTCGAGCAGAGACGGCAGCGAGTACCAGAACACGGGGAACTGGAGCACGATGATGTCGGCCTTTTCGAGTTTCGCCTGCTCGGCGGCGACGTCGATTTGATAGTCCGGATACAGTTTGTCGAGGTAGTCGAACTCCGCCGACGGAACGCGCTTCGCCAGCTCCTCCATGATGGTTTTATTGGCGACCGAGTCGTTGAGGTCCGTATGTCCGGAGACGACGAGTACATGTTTCATTGGATATTCCTCCCTTTCATTCCACTGCGGCTACTGTAGCACGGGAGGGGGGAGCGCATCTATCATAAAGTATACTCAATGGGGACTCGGGATTTTCGCGCAGCGGTGAAGTTCCGCACGCGTCATATGTCTCGATGTCAAGCGCGCATAACTCGGTCAAGGGCACGGCACGCCGTGCCCCTACAAGGCGCGCATAAAGCGAGACATTTACCCACGATGAAAAAGATAGGCGATGTGTCACAAAACACGCATTATTATATCATCACGTGAGGATAATCATCATCGAGCGAAAAGGAACCAAATGATGACGCCCCCGGTGATGCGGAAGTTTCGATGCATAGCGAGGAATGAGGAGAACACGAGGGCAGGCGTAGATGAAACCTACGTCAACCGAAGTGAAGGGCGAAATGACAAAGCTAGGCGCGAAAATCCCGCATCACCTAAATCAGAGCTGCCGGCTCATACTCCTCCGGCAGTATCCTTCGCAGGAACCGGCGCGTGCGCTCTTCGCGCGGCGCTGTGAAGATCTCCTTCGCGCTGCCCTCCTCGACGATCACGCCGTCCGACATAAAGACGACGTGTGTCGCGACGTCCTGCGCGAACTTCATCTCGTGCGTCACGACGATCATCGTCGTCCCCTCGGCGGCGAGCTGCTTCATCACCTGCAATACCTCGCCGACGAGTTCCGGATCGAGCGCGGACGTCGGCTCGTCAAAGAGGATGACGTCCGGCTTTGCCGCAATCGCGCGCGCGATGCCGACGCGCTGCTGCTGCCCGCCCGAGAGCTGCGCGGGGTAGTAATCCGCGCGGCTCTCCATGCCGACCTTGCGCAGCGCCTCCATCGCGGCCGCGCGCGCCTCTTCCTTTGGCACGCCGCGGCCGACCGTCAGCCCGAGCGTCACGTTTTCGAGTGCGGTCTTATTCGCGAAGAGATTGTAGTTCTGGAAGACGAATCCGGTCTTTTTCCGCACGTTCGCGACCTCTTTGTTCGAGGCGCCGGCGAGCGAGAGATGCGCCCCGTGGAAGTCCATCGCGCCGCCATCGGCACGCTCGAGGAAATTCAGGCAGCGCAGAAGGGTCGTCTTGCCCGAACCGCTCGGTCCGAGGATCACGACGACGTCGCCCTGATCGACGCTGAGGCTGACGTCCTTCAGCACGGCGGTATGTTCAAACTGTTTGCGGACATTCTGCACATGCAGCAGCATGTTCTCCCCTCCTTACACCTGACCGCGGAACGCGCCCACGCGGCGCTCCGCCGCTGCAAACAGCAGCTGAACGATCGTGCAGAGCACGAGATAGACGACGAACACGTCGAGATACGCTTCGATATAGTTGTAGCCATAGGACGCGGCGATCTTGCCGACCGCCGTGATGTCCTTGACCGTCATGAGGAACGCGAGCGACGTTCCCTTGATGAGGTTGACCGTGACATTGCAGATGCTCGGCAGCGCGACGACGAGCGCCTGCGGCAGAATGACGTGCAGATAGGTCTGCGTGGCCGAGAGCCCGCTCGAAAGCCCGGCCTCAAGCTGTCCCTTCGGGATGGCGAGCAGCGCCGAGCGGAACACCTCCGTGAGCAGCGCGATCGTGTTGATCGTAAAGATCAAAACCGCGTACCAAAAGGGATCGACGGCTTCAAACACATTGATCGCAAGGCCCGCCTGCCGGACCAAGACGTTGAGCGAACTCGGCAGGAGGCTGTAGAGAAGTAATATCTGCAAGATGAGCGGCGTGCCGCGCACAAAGGAGACATAGAGCCGCGCGAGCGTCCCGCCGACGCGGTAGCCGCGCACGCGCAGCACCGCGAAGTAAAACGCGACCGGCGATGCGAGCACGAGTGCGAGCGCAGTCAGCGCGAGCGTGACGCCCGCGCCCTGCCAAACGAGCAGGAACGTCTCCCGCATAAAGTCCAGATCAAGCGCCATCCGCCGCACCTCCCTCCGGCACTGCACGCGCCCGCGCCGGGGTCTCCACGCGCAGGCCCGCGCCTTTATCAAGCCGTCGTTCCATGGATACAAAAATCTGCTCCAAGAGGAGCACAATCGCCCAGTAGACGAGCATGCAGGCGAGGTAGACCTCGATGCCGTACGCGCCGAAATTCTGCGCGATGATGAGGTTCCCCTTGCCGATGAGATCGATCAGCCCGATCGTGTAGGCGAGCGATCCCTCCTTGAGCAGATTGATCGCCGCGTTGCCGAAGTTCGGCAGCGCGACAACCGCGGCCTGCCCCAGCATGACGTGGAAGAATGCCTGCACGGGCGAGAGCCCCGCGCAGACCGCCGCCTCGTACTGCCCGCGCGGCACCGCCTTGTACGCGGCGCGGAACACCTCGGAGATGTACGCGCCGAAGAGCAGCGCGAAGGTAATGACCGCGAAGACCGCGCGGTTCATTCCATTCATATCGATCCCGAATGCGCCTTGCAGCAGTTTCGGCAGCCCGTAGAATACGATGAAGAGCAGCACGATCGAAGGCGTGCAGCGCATGACGTACACATAGCCCGCCGCGATCCACCGCAGCGGACGCGCCCCACCGAGATTCGCCCACGCGAGAAGGCCGCCGAGCAAGGATCCCGCCGCAATGCTGACCGCCGCGACGAGCAGCGTCACGTCGAGGTAGGTGAGGAGATCCGGCAGCACCTGCACGATCATCGCGGCGTCAAAAGCTCTCGTTTCCACCCGTTACCTCACCTCGTTTCTCTCCGGTCGTTTAGTTCAGATAATCCGAAAGGCTCTCGCCGAAATATTTCTGCTCCAGTTCCGCGATCTTTCCCTCGGCGCGCAGCTCCTCGATCGCCTGATCGTATGCGTCGGCGAATGCCTGCTCGTTCTTGTTGAAGATCGGGTACGTCGGGATGCCCTTGTAGCGCACATAGGTCAGCTTGTCGCTGAACGCGTGATAGGGCGCGTCCTCTTTGGCGATGTTGTTCTTGTAGCTCAGCTCGACGTCGAGATAGCCGTCGTAGCGCCCCTCCATGACCCAGCTGTACGCGTCCGCGTTCTGAAACGACTCGGAGGACGTCAGCTTGATCTGGTGATCGGGATTCTCCTTATTGTAGTTCTCGACGACCATATAGCGCGCGTCCTGCGGCGCGATCGGCACGAGCTTGCCGCTGAACTTCGCGAACGACGGCATATCGGTGATCTCCGCCGCCGTATCCTTGCGAATCGTCAGGCCGATCACACTCGCGCCGATGTTGTTCTTCGGGAACACATACTTCTTCTTGCGCGCGTCCGTGATCCAAATCCCCTTCGTCCCGACCGTGTACTTGCCCGATTCGACGCCGATGAGCAGATCGTCGTCCGAGGTCGGCACGAATTTGAACTCGTACTGCGGCAGCTTCTTCGCCACTTCCTTCATCACCGCGACCTCGAACCCGTCCGATTCGCCCTGCTCGTTCACATAGTCGTACGGCACATAGTAGTTCGTATGCGCGACCGTGACGATCTTCTTTCCGTCGGCGGATGTCGCCGTGCCGCCGTCCTTGCCGCAGCCCGCGAGTCCCACGGCAAGCGCCGCGCCGAGCAGCGCCGTGAGCGCCGCGCGTGTGATTTTCTTGAACTTCATGATGTTTCCTCCCTCTCTTAGGCACGCGCGGCTTCGCGTACCCATGTGAAACGATTCCGATCAATGTCGCGCGGCACCGTGCAGTCCGCGCCGAGCAGGACGCCCGTGCGCCCCGCCGCATCCAAGATGCGGCGGGTCTCCGCTTCGACCTCCGCGCGGCTGCCGCGATAGAGCACGTCCGTATCGAGGTTGCCGAAGCCGCCAAGCAGCGCGCGCTGCGGGAACACCCTGCGCCCCGCCTCGAGGGGCACACCCTCGACGACCGCCGCCCAGTTGATCGTCTTGACCTCGTAATCGCGGTACCAGTCGAGTTCGTTCCGATGCCCCGCGTAGCCGCAGAGGTGGAGGCTGTTGTAGTCGTTTGCCGTGTTCGCCGCGCGCAGGATCTCCTTCTCCCCGGGCGCAAAGACCTCATCGTACACGCTGCGGTCGTCGCCGAAGCCCGTATGATTTTGCAGGCTGAGGTAGATGCCCGTGACCCCCGCCTCCTCGATGATGCGGCGCGCGAGCTTCGCGAGATCGGCCGAGATGACCGCGAACGCCTCCTGCACCGCTTTCCGATCCTCCCGCACGAAGCCGGTGAGGAACTCTTCATCCTCTGCAATCGTGCCAGGCTGCATGAACTTCACCGTCGTACCCGCAGAGAAGATATTGTAGAACGTCGCGATCTCGCTGCCATAGCGGCTTGTGATCTCCTTCGCGTAGGCGATCTGCCGCGTAAAGAACGGATGATCGTCAGGCAGCGGATCTACCTTTGCGAGCTCCGCCGCCGTACGCGCCCGCTGCACCGTGGGATTCGGATAGGAGAAGAAGCCGTCCGTCATGATCTTGACGAAATCCGGCTGCGACTCTTCAATGTAGCGCAGTTCCCCCTCCAAGACCTTTTTCTCGAGGCTCTCGTCGTCGTATGCGTTCGCGTGAATCTCATCGTCGAGAAAATGAAACCAAAACCCTGCCGGCACGCGCTCCACCGCCTTGCGGTCCATCGCACGCAGCACCAATTCTTTCTTTGATACGGCCATGATGTGCTCCCTCCCCGGCAGTCTGCCGGACGCTTTAAATCATCGTCTGCATCTATGTTTTAACTTTATCGTGGGGCAATCATACAACGTATTTTCATAGTTGTCAAGTATGTTTTTCTGGTTTTTTGATTGACAGATGCCTTTCACCGTGTTTATAATGAGCACATCCAAAAGACTGAACCGCAACATCACAAGGGAGGATGTCATGATGAAAGATTTCTCGGCTGAGGTACAC
>CAUQAR010000072.1:0-8157 GCA_963515775.1 uncultured Selenomonas sp.
CTCAAAGAGGGAGAGAGCATCGTCATGCCGGCGACACACCCGCATTCCGTTTACGCCGCCAAAGACAAGGCATTCAAAATGCTCCTCGTCGTCGCCTTTCCCGAGGCTTAACGAGCTGTAACGACAAAGCGCCGTCATATGCACCCCCGTATGAGAGACAGTAAAAAAGAAAAACTGTCAAACGCATAGGAGGAGCATTCTTAATCAAAAGAAGGCAGCCTGCCCCCCCGGCAGACTGCCTTCTTTTGATCAAATCTCTATGTGCGCAGCTTTTTCACCGCAGCAAAGCCCTTCTCCGCAGCCACAATCGTGCGGTCGATATCCGCATCCGTATGCGCGCCCGACATGAAGAGCGTCTCGAACTGCGACGGCGCGAGATAGATGCCCTCGTCGAGCATGGTCTCGAACCAGACGCGGAACGCATCCTGATCGGCTGCGACGGCATCATCGTAATCATAAACCTCGCGGTCTGTAAAGAAGATCCCGAACATCGATCCCGCCTGATGTGCACATATCGAAACGCCCGCATCCTTCGCTGCACGCTGCCAGCCGAGGACGAGATCCTTCGTCCGAATCGTCAGCGTACGGCTGTAGTCCGCGCCGCCCTCTTCCGGTTCCGCCGTGATGATCTTCAGCGTCTCGATGCCGGCCGTCATGGCGAGCGGGTTGCCCGAGAGCGTCCCCGCCTGATAGACGGGACCCGCGGGCGAGACGCGCTCCATGATCTCGCGGCGTCCGCCGTATGCTGCGACGGGAAGGCCGCCGCCAATGATCTTGCCGAGACAGGTGAGGTCGGGACGGACGGCATAGGCCGCCTGCGCGCCGCCGAGCGAGGCACGGAATCCGCACATGACCTCATCGAAGATCAGCAGCGCGCCGCAGCGTTCGGTGAGATCGCGCAGGAGCGAGAGATAGCCCTGCCGCGGCAGGACGAGCCCCATGTTGCCCGCCACCGGCTCCACGATGACGGCCGCGATCGCCTCACCCTCGCGCTCCATCACGGAGCGAATCGCCTCTTCGTCATTATACGGCACGGCAATCGTATCCGCCGCCGTCCCCGGCGTCACGCCCGGCGAGCTCGGCACGCCGAACGTCGCCATGCCGGAGCCTGCGCGCACGAGCAGGCTGTCGCTGTGGCCGTGATAGCAGCCGACGAACTTAACGATCTTGTTCCGCCCCGTAAAGCCGCGTGCAAGACGCAGCGCGCTCATCGTCGCCTCGGTCCCGGAGTTCACCATGCGGATGACCTCGATCGAGGGATAGACCGTCTGCACGCGCCTTGCCAGCTCCGTTTCGAGAAGCGTCGGCGCACCGTAGCTCGTACCGTGTTCCGCTGCCTCCTGGAGGGCTTTGACCACTTGCGGATGCGCATGCCCGACGATCATCGGCCCCCATGAGCCGACGTAGTCGATATATTCGTTGCCGTCGATGTCGTAGATTTTATCGCCCGCAGCGCGCGCGATAAAGAGCGGGTTCCCCCCCACGTTTGCAAAAGAGCGGACGGGGCTGTTCACTCCGCCCGGCATATATTGTTTTGCCTCGTCAAAGGCCGCCTTGGACTGTTCCGTATTCCGCATCGTCGGGTTCCTCCTTACGCGCCGAGCCATGCCGCCGCATCGAGCGCATGGTAGGTGATGATGATCTTTGCGCCCGCGCGCTTCATGCTCGTCAGCGACTCCAGCACAATGCGCTCCTCGTCGATCCATCCGTTTGCGGCGGCGGCCTTGACCATGGCGTATTCGCCGCTGACGTTGTAAACTGCGATCGGGCGGTCTGTCGCCTCATAGACCTGCCGCACGACGTCGAGATAGGCAAGCGCGGGCTTGACCATGATGATGTCCGCGCCCTCGTCGCAGTCGAGCCGCGCCTCTTTGAGGGCCTCGCGCACATTCGCAGGATCCATCTGATACTGCCTGCGGTCGCCGAAGGACGGCGCGCTGTCGGCAGCATCGCGGAACGGGCCGTAGTATCCCGAGGCGTATTTGACCGCATAGCTCATGATGCTCGTATTGACGAATCCTGCGGCGTCGAGTCCCGCGCGGATCGCCGCAACCCGCCCGTCCATCATATCGGACGGCGCCACGATGTCGGCTCCCGCGCGCGCCTGACTGACCGCCGTCTCCACGAGATGCGGCAGCGTCGCGTCATTGTCCACATACCGGCCGCGCAGCTGCCCGCAATGTCCGTGGCTCGTATACTGGCAGAGACAGACGTCCCCGACGACGAGCAGCTCCGGAACGGCTTCTTTGATCGCTGCGATCGCGCGCTGCACGGGGCTCTCCGGATCCCACGCGCTCGATCCGATCTCGTCTTTATATGCGGGCAGCCCGAACACCTCGACGGCCAGAATCCCGCGCGCGGCGACCTCACGCGCAAGCGCCGCCGCGTGGTCCACCGAGTAGTGAAAACAGCCGGGCATGCTCGGAATCTCTTCCTTCACACGCGTCCCCGGAACGACAAAGAGCGGATAGACGAAATCTCGCGGCGAGAGCGCCGTCTCCCGCACGAGATCACGCATGCCTGAGCTGATGCGCAGGCGCCGCGGCCGTTGGATCATATTCATCGCACATACTCCTTGATACTATTTACCAGTCCGTCGATCGTATATTCCTCAGCCACGATGTCGGGTTCGAGGGCAAACGACCGCGCCGTATCCGCCGTGACGGGGCCGATGCAGGCGATCTTCGCCTGCCGGAGCGGCGTGATGTTGCCAAGCATCTTGACGAGATTCTTGACCGTAGAGGAACTGGTAAAGGTCACCACATCGATCTCCCCGCGCGTGAGATGCTCGGCCAACGCCGCACCGCCCTCTACCTCCGGAACGGTCTCATAGGCAGCGACCACATCCACCGCCGCGCCGTGCGCACGCAGCGTATCGGGGAGCACATCCCGCGCCTCCTGTGCGCGCGGCAGGAGAATATGCGCGTGCGGCGGCAGGATGGGCCGCAGGGCTTCGGCTACGGCTTCGGCGCGGTACTCCGCAGGAACGAGATCGGCAGTGATGCCGAACGCACGCAGCTGCGCCGCCGTCGCGGAACCGATTGCCGCAACCTTTGCATAACCGAGGGCGCGCGTATCCTTCCCCGCCGCCCCGAGCCGCGCAAAGAACGCGGACACCCCGTTGACGCTCGTAAAGATCAGCCAATGATACGCATGGAGTTCCGCGATCGCCGTATCCAGCGCCGCATAGCCGTCTGCGGGCGGCGCGATACGGATCACAGGCGCCTCGATGCAGGCGGCGCCAAGCGCCGTGAGTTTTTCCGTGAGGGCCGACGCCTGCGCGCGTGCGCGCGTAACGAGAATTCGCCGGCCAAAGAGCGGACGTATCGCGGGACGGTCAAACCAACGCAGCCGCTCACGCAGCTTCACCACGTCGCCCACGATGAAGATCGCAGGCGGGCGTATCCCCTCGCGGCAGACCGTCTCGGCGGCCGTGCCCACCGTCGTAACATAGGTTTCCTGCGCCGGACGCGTCCCCCATCGAACGATTGCCGCAGGCGTATCGGCAGGGCGACCGTGCGCAATCAAATTTTTCGTAATCTCCGGGATGTTTGCGACCCCCATGAGGAAGACGAGCGTATCCACGCCTGTCGCTAGGTGCTGCCAGCGAATATGAGACTGCTCCTTCGTCGGGTCCTCATGCCCCGTGACAACCGCAAACGATACCGCAACACCGCGATGCGTCACGGGGATGCCCGCATAGGCGGGAACGCTGATCGCCGAAGTCACGCCCGGCAAAATCTCAAAGGGAATCCCGCGCTCCATCAGAAGGAGCGCCTCTTCGCCGCCGCGGCCAAAGACAAACGGATCGCCGCCCTTGAGCCGAACGACCGTCTTGCCCTCCGCCGCCTTATCGGCGAGGAGCACATTGATGTCCTCTTGGCGCATCGTGTGCTGCGCGGACTGCTTGCCGACATAGATGCGCTCCGCATCCACAGGCGCATACGAGAGAATCCGCGTGTCAGCGAGATGATCATAGACGACGACATCCGCGCGCCGCAGGCACGCCGCCGCGCCGACGGTCAGAAGGCGCGGATCCCCGGGGCCCGCGCCGACAAGAAAAACTGTTCCGTTCATACGATAATTCCAATCTCTTTCAAAATCTCTCGTCCGCCTGCATCCAGCAATTCCTCCGCAAGCGAGACACCGATCCGCGCCGCGTCCGCGGACCTGCCGGACGCATAGGAGCGGCAGACGCGCATCCCGTCGACCGATGCGATCATCGCATCCACGCGGAGCATATCGCCCGCCCCCGTCGCGGCGTAGACGCCGACGGGAATCTGACAGCCGCCCTCCACGCGGCGGAGGAACGCGCGCTCCGCCGCAGCCGCCGCCGTCATGTCGGCATCGCGCAGGAAATCGATCGCGGCGAGAATCTCCGCATCGTCCGCGCGACACTCGACGGCAAGCGCGCCCTGCCCCACGGCGGGCAACATCATCGCGCGCGGCAGGATCGAACGGATGCGTTCGCCGAGGCCCAGGCGCCGCAGGCCTGCGGCAGCGAGCACAATGGCGTCGAACGCCCCCGCATCGAGTTTTTCAAGACGCGTATTCACATTGCCGCGCAGATCGCAGATCTGAAGATCGGGCCGAACAGCGAGCAGCTGTGCGCGGCGCCGCAGACTCGATGTCCCCACCGCCGCGCCCGCGGGCAGTTCCTCAATCGCGGCATAGCGATTGCTGACAAACGCGTCGCCCGGATCGAGCCGCTGCGTAATCGCGCCGATCGCGAGGCCCGCGGGCACCTCCGTCGGCATATCCTTGAGGCTGTGCACCGCAATGTCGATATCCCCCGCAAGCATCGCCTGTTCGAGTTCCTTCGTAAAGAGTCCCTTGCCGCCGATCCTAGCGAGCGGCGCGTCGAGGATCTTATCCCCCCGCGTCGTCATCTTTTTCAGCGTGACCGTGCGGGCGGGATCGTGACGGCGCAGTTCTCCCGCAATATACTCCGCCTGCCACAGCGCGAGCTTACTTGCCCGCGTACCGATAGTGATTGTGCCGCTGTTCACTGGTCCCCGTCTCTCCTATCGCGTCCAACTTAAAGAGCGAACGCATCGCCGCAATGTAAAACGCCTCGTCCGCAGTGCCCGCCGACGCGCGCAGCTTCATCATCGGAATGCGCAGGATCTTGCGCACGATCATACGGCTCATATGCTCTACCTGCCGCTCCTCCTCCTCCGAAAGATCGGGGAGCTTTGCGCTCACGCGCTTGATCTCACGCTCGCGAATGCGCTCGCAGCGGCCCGAGAGGAGCGCCATGAGCGGCTGGAAGGAAAGATATTTGAACCGTTCCAGGAGGGATGCGGTCTCTTCCTGCACAATGCGCTCCGCCTTCACAGCCTCGGCCTGCCGCTCGCTGAGATGCTCGTCCACCACAGCCTCAAGCGCGTCGATATTGTAGAGTTCGACACCCTTGATATCCGCGACCTCCGGATCCACATCGCGCGGCACCGCAATATCGATAAAGAATATCTTGCGCCCGTGACGGCGTGCCATGAGACGCCGCGTTTCCCACGCCTTGATGACGTAGTGCGGGGCGCCCGTCGACGTGACGACGACATCGACGCATACCGCATGCTCCATTGCTCGATCGAACGGGATCGCCTCCCCGCCGATGCGCTCGGCAAGGCGCTGTGCGCGCTCGATATGACGGTTCGCCACATAGATCGTCTCAATCCCATGGGAACGCAGATGCTCCGCCGTCAGCTCGGCCATCTTGCCCGCGCCGAAGATCAGCGCGCTGCACCCGCCGAGCCCCCCGAGCGACGCCGCGGCAAGCTCCACCGCGGCATAGCTGACCGACACGGAGCGGTACGCGATGCGCGTCTCCGTGCGCACGCGCTTTCCTGTCGCGATCGCGCGGTGAAAGAGCAGGTTGAGCACCGTACTCGTCGCCCCCGCCTCGCGCGCCATCGCATAGGCCTCCTTGACCTGCGAGAGGATCTGCCCCTCGCCTAGCACCAGCGAATCAAGACTCGATGCGACACGAAAGAGGTGTCGCACCGCCTCCTCGTCCTCATAGGCGTAGAGGTATTCATCCAGATCCGCCCCGCCCTGCGTGAGGTCGTTTAAAAACTGCCGCAGGGCCTCCGCGCCGCGCACATGGTCCTCCACCGCCGCATAAAGCTCCGTTCGGTTGCAGGTCGAGAGCACCACCAGCCCGCTCAGCCCGTCGTATTCCCCCAGATTCACAAGACCCGAACGCAGCTCCTCGCGTGAGAAGGAAACCCGTTCACGCACCTCGACAGGCGCCGTTTTATGATTGAGCCCCAATGTCAAGAGCCGCATTTCGTAACTCAACCTCCGCTTTCTCCAACGCTCCATTACGAACCATCGATAGAATATCCTGCCGCAGGGCCGCACGCCAAAAGGCGGTGCGCTCCCTGCTCGTCGGCAGCGCCTCCTGCATCTGCGCGCGCAGTGCCGAGACATATTCTAGCCATATCTCAAAAGAGGGCGGATAGAATTGCTCCAGTTCCATCCGTATCGTCCGCGCAAGCGCGGGGCTGTCGCCGCCTGTCGCGACGGTCAGCAGCAAATCGCCGCGCCGCACGGATGCCGGCACTTGAAACGCCGATCGCGCCGCATCGTCGATCACATTGACCAGCGCGCCGATCTCCTCGGCCTCTGCCGCCGCCGCGGCGTTGACCGCACGCACATTCGTCGCCGCAAAGACAAGAAATGCCCCCGCGAGCATTCCGCGGGCATAGCGTTCATGCAGCCATACGATCCGTCCGGCATCTGCCAGCACGCGCAGGCCCTTCGTCACCGCGGGAGCAATGACCCGCACCGCCGCACCCGCATCGGCCGCGAGAATCCCGCGCACCTTGCGCTCCGCCACCGCACCGCCGCCTACGACAACGATCGACCGTCCCGTCAGATCAAGATTCAGCGGATAGAGCAAGGCGTTCCCTCCCATAGAAAATATGAATGCTATTCATATTCGCTTATTATAACGCAAATACCCGCAAAAAAAAAGAGCAGGAGACACAATCTCCGCTCTTTATAGTAATTATCAACTGACACATAAAGACCTATTCATTCCAACGCGTCTCCGCCAAAATATGTCAGCTGCGCATCGTCCGTCATATCCATACCGAGCGGCGTCACAGCGATCAGGCCGTGTTCCACCGCGTAGATATCCGTGCCCGGCCCCTTATCCGTATCAGACACCTCGCCCGCCACCTTATAATGCACGCGTCCGTTGCGTTCGATGCGCTCGAAAGCATTGATATAGTCGCGCCCTCCCTGCCTGCTGAAGACAAACTGCGGCGTGCCGTCCGCGGGACGCTGCGGGAAATTGACGTTGAACAGAAAGGGCTTGTCATATGCGGCGAGCGTCCGCATCATAAAGGGTTCAAACTGCGCCGCCGCCGCGGAAAAAGAGAGCGCGCTGCCCTCGGGCAGCGAGCGCGCAAACGACGGGATGCCGTGAAAAAATCCCTCAAACGCCGCGCCGACCGTCCCCGAATAAATAACGTCCGTACCAAGATTCGCCCCGTGATTGATCCCCGAGAGCACAACGTCCGGCATCTCCTCCGCAATCGCATCGAGATAGAGCTTGCCGCAGTCAGCCGGCGTTCCGTCGATCGCCCACGCCTCTATATCATATGTCGGATCGAATGTCTCGTCGGCACGCACCTCGATCGCACTGCCGATCGTGAGCGCATGCGACGTGCCGCTCTGCTGGCGCATCGGCGCGGCGACGATCACACGATGCCGCGGCGCGAGCTGCCGGGCCAGCGCGTGCAGCCCCGCAGCTGCCACCCCGTCGTCGTTCAGTATCAGGATATTCAAATATACGCCTCCCAAGACCCATCATACGCGAAAAGCAGGTTGGCAGCGCCCAACCTGCTTTCCTCCAAAACCGCCGCGGCGGATCAAGTGCATGGTGACCCACCACGGAATCGAACCGTGAACCTACTGATTAAGAGTCAGTTGCTCTGCCAGTTGAGCTAGTGAGTCCTTTTACGCTTACGCGCACGGCTATTATAGTGCAGACACGCGGGATATGTCAAGCCCCTGCATTTGTGGCACAGAGTATCATCACATATCGGCCAACGGCAGATTTGGTTGTGCTCGCTGCATCGCCTCTCGCGGGAACGGAAAGGACGGGCGTCAGCCCTTTCATGTTGTGGCCTTCTCCTGCGCCGTACG
>CAUQAR010000073.1:0-8060 GCA_963515775.1 uncultured Selenomonas sp.
GCCGAAGACAATCCCGCCCTCCTTCACGTTCGGACAGGAAATATTGATCTCGAGCGCGGCAACATCCGGCACATTGAGCCGTTCGGCAATCTGCGCATAATCCGCGACAGAGCTGCCGGAGATATTGACGATCACGTTCATGCCGTAAGTGCGGATGCGCGGCAGGATCTCCGTCAGCAGCACGTCCACGCCCGGATTCTCGAGACCGATGCAGTTCAGCATGCCCTGCGGTGTCTCGGCGATGCGAACGCCCTCGTTGCCGCGCCGCGGGTTGAGCGTCGTGCCCTTGACCATGACGCCGCCGAGGCGGGAGAGATCGACGAAATCTGCGAATTCCTCGCCGAAGCCAAAGGTTCCCGACGCCGCGAGCACCGGCGTGCACATATCGATGCCCGCGACGGATGTATGCAGGCGTTTGTCCATATCATGACGCGTCATCGTACTCCTCGCCGGCAGAAAACACAGGGCCGTCCTTGCAGACCTTGCGCCGTCCACGCTTCGTGTCCACGGCGCAGGAGAGACAGGCCCCGAGCCCGCACGCCATATGCCGTTCCAAGGAGACCTCGCAGAAGACGCCGCATGATGCCGCTATGGCGGCGACGCGCCGCATCATCACGGGCGGTCCGCAGACGGCGACCCCGTCGTAGTCCCCGCGCGCAAGCAGCTCCGGCAGAACCGTCGTTACGAACCCCTTCACACCGCGCGAACCGTCGTCCGTCGTCATGAAGAGCCCGCGGACGTAGGGCGCGTAGATGCGCTCCCAAAAGAGCTCCTCTTTCGTGCGCCCGCCCATGAGCACACTCGCCGTCCCCGCGCTCTCGGCCGCAAAGAAGAGGAGCGGCGTCAGCCCCATACCGCCGCCGACGAGCAGCGGATGCCCTAGGTCCGTATGAAACCCCCTGCCGAGCGGTCCGAGCACGGAGACATATGCGCCGGGCCGCGCTGCGGCGAGCGCCTGTGTCCCCCGCCCCACCGTGCGGTAAATGAGGCGAATCCACCCCTCCGTGCGCGATACCTCGGCGATGCCGAGCGGACGGCGCAGGATGCTTGTGCCGTGCGGAACGGAAACGTCCACGAACTGTCCGGGCAGCGCATGTGCGGCGACGGCGGGCGCCGTCAGCGTCATACGGTACACGCCGGCAATGAGGCGCTCATGCGCCGTAATCGCGGCTTCCTCAACGAATTTAGGCAAGGTCGTCCCCTCCGCCGACATAATCTTGGATGGCGAGCGCATAGACGAGGCGCCGCTTGCGCATGAATTCTAGCACGCGTAGCACCTCCCACGCCGTATCGAGCGAGGTCAGGCAGGCGATGCCGTGTTCGACCGTCGCGCGGCGGATCTTGAAGCCGTCGCGCGCGGAATGCTTGCCCTGCGTCAGCGTATTGATGACCATGTTGATCCGTCCGCTCTTGATCATCTCTATGATGTCGGAACTCCGCTCATGCACCTTGCCCACGACCTCGACGTCGATGCCGAGTGCGGCAATGGCCTTTGCCGTGCCCTCCGTCGCAACGATTTCAAAGTCGAATTCGGAGAACGCCTTCGCGAGCTGTTTCATCTCCTCCTTGTCCTTATCCGCTACGGTAAAGAGCAGCCGCCCCTTCGTCGGGATGTTGAGGCCGGAGCCGACGATCGCCTTGTAGAGCGCGCGGGCATAGTGATAGTCGATGCCCATGACCTCGCCCGTGGACTTCATCTCGGGGCCAAGGGAAATATCGACGTCCGTCATCTTCGCGAACGAGAAGACGGGCGCCTTGACCGCGACGTACGGGCGCGGCGGAATCAGCCCCGAATGGAAACCGAGTTCCTTCAGCGTCGCCCCCATGGCGACCTGCGTCGCCACGCCGACCATATTGACGTTCGTGATCTTCGAGAGGAACGGCACTGTCCGGCTGGAGCGTGGGTTGACCTCGATGATGAAGACCTCGTCATGCGCGACGACGAATTGGATGTTCAGCAGCCCTTTGACGTGCAGCGCAACGGCAAGCCGTTTCGTATAGTCGATGATGGTGTAGATGACGCGCGCCGGGAGCGTCTGCGGCGGATAGACCGCGATACTGTCGCCCGAGTGAATCCCCGCGCGCTCAATATGCTCCATGATGCCGGGGATGACGACGTCCACGCCGTCTGAGATCGCGTCGACCTCCACTTCCGTCCCCTGCATGTACCGGTCGACGAGTACGGGATGATCCGGCGTGACCTTCACCGCGCGCTTCATGTAGTCGTGCAGCTCGTCCTCGTTGTAGACGATCTCCATCGCGCGGCCGCCGAGCACATAGGAGGGACGCACCATCACGGGATACCCGATGCGCGCCGCACCCGCGACGGCGTCGTCGAGATTCGTCACGCTGATTCCCTCGGGACGGGAAATGCCCGTCTGCGTCAGCACCTCGTCGAAGCGCTCCCGGTCCTCGGAACGGTCGATGTCGTCGACCGACGTCCCGTAGACCCGAAGGCCCGCGCGTTCAAGCGCCGCGGCGAGATTGATCGCGGTCTGTCCGCCGAACTGCACGATGACGCCGTCCGGCTTTTCCTTGTCCACGATGTTCAGTACATCCTCGACGGTGAGCGGCTCGAAATAGAGCCGGTCGGAAATGTCAAAATCCGTGCTGACCGTCTCCGGATTGTTGTTGACGATGATCGCCTCGATGCCCATGCTGCGGAGCGCCCAGACGGAATGCACCGAACAGTAGTCGAACTCCACGCCCTGTCCGATGCGGATCGGACCGGAGCCAAGGACGAGCACCTTCTTTTTGTCCGATACGGCGACTTCGTCCTCCACGGCGCGGAATGTGGAATAGTAATACGGCGTCGCAGCCTCAAACTCGGCGGCGCAGGTATCCACCATTTTATAGCATGGCCGAATGCCGTTCGTCAGGCGCATGCTGCGGATCTCGTCGACCGTCTTATGTGCGAGTTCCGCGATCGAAACGTCGGCAAGCCCCACCCGTTTTGCGGCGGCGAGTAGTTTCGGCGTCAGCGGTACGCCTGCGAGTCGGTTTTCCATATCGGCGATGTGCTTCAGCTTATGGATGAACCACACGTCGATCTTCGTGATGTCCGAAATCTCCTCCACCGACAGCTTGCCGCGCCGCAGCGCCTCGGCAATGAGGAAGATGCGCTCGTCGTTGACGTATGCCAGATGCTTTCGCACGAGGCCGTCGTCCCACGCTGCAAAACGTTCCATATAAAGGCGATGTACGCCGATCTCGAGCGAGCGCACGGCCTTGAGGATCGCCCCCTCGAAACTGCGGTCGATCGACATGACCTCGCCGGTCGCCTTCATCTGCGTGCCGAGCGTGTGATCGGCATAGACGAATTTATCGAACGGCCAGCGCGGAAACTTGACGACGCAGTAATCGATCGTCGGCTCGAAGCAGGCCTTCGTCTTCTCCGTGACAGAGTTCACGATTTCATCCAACGTATAGCCGATGGCGATCTTGGAAGAGACCTTCGCGATCGGATAGCCCGTCGCCTTCGATGCGAGCGCGGACGATCTGCTGACGCGCGGGTTGACTTCGATCACATAGTACTGCGCACTTTGTGTATCGAGTGCGTACTGTGCGTTGCAGCCGCCCTCGATGCCGAGTTCCCGGATGATCCGCAGGCTGGCACTGCGCAGCATTTGATATTCGTGGTCTGTCAACGTCTGTGCAGGTGCAACAACAATGCTGTCACCCGTATGGACGCCGACAGGGTCGAAGTTCTCCATACTGCAAACAGTGATGCAGTTGTCCCGCCCGTCGCGGATCACCTCGAACTCTATTTCCTTCCAGCCCGCAACGCTGCGCTCGATGAGCACCTGTCCGATCATGGAGTAGTTGAGCCCCTTGATCACGATGGCAATGAGTTCTTCCTCGTTCTCCGCGATGCCGCCGCCTGTTCCGCCCATCGTATACGCAGGCCGTACGATGACAGGATATCCGATTTTATTTGCAAATGCGACAGCCGAGGAGACATCCTCTACAATGGTACTCTCAGGAATCGGTTCGCCGAGCTTTTCCATCGTCTCTTTGAACCGCTCGCGATCCTCCGCCTTTTCGATGGCGTCGAGCGACGTGCCGAGCAGTTCCACGCCGTGCTGCGCGAGTATCCCCTGTTCGGCAAGCTGCACGGCGAGGTTCAGTCCCGCCTGTCCGCCGAGCGTCGCGAGGAGTCCGTCCGGTTTTTCCTTGGCGATGATCTCCGCTAAAAAATCGACGGTCAGCGGCTCGATATAGACGCGGTCCGCAATATGCGTATCCGTCATGATGGTCGCGGGATTGCTGTTGACGAGCACGACCTCAAGGCCGTCTTCCTTGAGTGCGCGGCATGCCTGAGACCCGGCATAGTCGAACTCTGCCGCCTGTCCGATGATGATCGGCCCGGAACCGATGACCATGACCTTGTTCAAATTTTTCTTGCGCGGCATTTTCTCACGCTCCCTTCATCAGATCCCAGAACGCGTCGAATAGATACATGTTGTCGTCTGGTCCGGGCGCGGCCTCAGGATGATACTGTACGGAAAATATCGGGAGCGACGTGTGACGCAGGCCTTCGATCGTATCGTCATTGACATTGATGTGTGTGACTTCTAGCGGAGTCCCGGCAAGTGACGCAGGGTCTACCGCATAGCCGTGGTTCTGCGCGGAGATATGCACCTGTCCGGTCTTTAGATTCTTGACGGGCTGATTGCCGCCGCGATGCCCGAATTTCATCTTATACGTCTTGGCGCCGTAGGTCAGCGCGAGGAGCTGATGGCCGAGACAGATGCCGAAGATGGGCTTTTTCCGGGCGAGCTTTCGAATCTCCTCCACGATCTGCGGAACATCCTGCGGATCCCCCGGTCCGTTCGAGAGGAAAATACCGTCCGGATCGTATGCGAGGACTTCCTCCGCCGTTGTGTGCGCCGGCACGACGGTTACCTTTGCGCCGATGCGGTTGATGTTCTGCAAAATGCTGCGCTTCACGCCGAAGTCCATGGCGACGATATGCGGCGCATCTGCGCGCGTCGTTTCGAGCACATAGGTCTCCCGCGCCGTTACGGTCTCGACATGATCGTGCGGCAGTTCCGTTTCTTGGAGACGCCGAATCTCTTCGGCAGAGGCATCGTCAGGAACAAGCACCCCCTTCATCGCCCCCGCGGAGCGGATGTGCCTTGTAACAGCTCTTGTATCCACGTTATATAGGCACGGAATATGATACTTGCGCAAGAAATCCGTGAGTGTTCCCTCAGACTGCCAGTTATTCGGCATGTCGCAGAGCTCTCCGATGACGAATCCCCGCACGAAGGGATGCGACGCCTGCATAAACTGCTCCGCGACGCCGTAATTTCCGATCAGCGGATAGGTCATGGTCAGAATTTGTCCGCAGAAGGACGGGTCCGTCAGACACTCCTGATAGCCCGTCATACATGTCGTAAAGACGACTTCGCCCACAGATTTTGACGTGCCGTCCAAAAGCGCCCCGTGAAAGACCGTACCGTCCTCTAGGATCAGTTTTCCACTCATTGAACAACCACACCATCCTTCATGACAATTTCACCGTCGACAACGGTGAGGACCGCTTTCCCTTTGAGCCTGCGCCCGACAAAGGGCGAATGGCTCCCGCGCGTGTAGAATTTATCTTCCTCCACCGTCCAAAGAAGTGTCGGGTCGATGACGACGACATCCGCCGCCGCGCCCTCGCGCAGGGTCCCCGCATCCAGCCCAAAGACGCGTGCCGGCGCATAGGTCATGCGTTCGATCAGCGCCCGGATGTCTATTTTCCCCGTATGTACGAGATCGGTCAGCAGGACGCCGAGGGCTGTCTCAAGTCCGGGAAATCCGCTCGGCGCATAGATATACTCCCGATCCTTGTCCTCGCGCTCGTGCGGGGAGTGGTCCGTCACGACCATATCGATCGTGCCGTCGGCGAGGCCCGCGACCGTCGCCGCAACGTCCTTTGCCGTGCGCAGCGGCGGATTGACCTTGGTCGAGCTGTCGACGGGATCGACCAGATCGTCGGTCATCGTGAGATGATGCGGCGTCACCTCCGTCGTCACATGCACGCCGCGCGCCTTGGCCTCGCGCACGAGCTCGACGGACCGCGCAGAGCTGATATGGGCCACATGCACATGCGCGCCCGCGTACTCCGCGAGCATGATGTCGCGCGCGACCGCAATATCCTCGGCGACCGTCGGGCGCCCCTTGATGCCGAGCATCGCGCTCCGGTGCCCCTCGTTCATCGCCCCTTCCTCGACGAGCGTGTGATCCTCCTCGTGGTTGATGATCGCCTTGCCAAAGGGGCAGAGATAGTCATAGGCGCTCAGCAGCACCTTCGCCGACGGGTCGAAATGTCCGTCGTCCGAGAAGGCGACGGCGCCCGCCTCGACCATGTCGCCGAGCTCCGCAAGCTCTTTGCCCTCTTGGTTCTTCGTCACCGCGCCGATGATGCGGATATGGACGACCGACACATCGGCCGCACGCTTCTGCAGGCTCCGAACGAGCGCGGCCGTATCGACGACTGGACTCGTGTTCGGCATGGTCGCCACCGTCGTATACCCGCCCGCCGCTGCGGCGCGGGAGCCGGAGGCAAAATCCTCCTTGGCCTCCTGCCCGGGCTCACGGAAGTGAACGTGCATATCTATGAGACCGGGCGTCACGATCTTCCCGGCCGCATCGTAGACTGCGGCATCATCGGCTGTTAGATTCTTTCCGATCTTTTGGATGATGCCGTGCTCAATGAGCACATCGCATACTTGATCGCGTTTTGCGGCGGGATCGATCACCCTCCCGCCCTTTAAGAGCAGTGCACTCATTCGCTTTTCCCTCCCATCAACGCCAAGGTAAAGAGCGCCATGCGGACGGCGACGCCGTTTTTCACTTCCTCTTGGATCCTCGACTGCACACCGTAGGCAACCGACTCTGAAATTTCCCATCCCTTATTCATGGGGCCCGGATGCAGGACGAGTGCGTTCTCATTGGCGAGGCGCAACCGCTCTTCACTCAGCCCGTAGATGCGCGCGTATTCGCGCGTAGAGGGGAAGAGCCCTCCCTTCATCCGCTCCAGCTGAATGCGGAGCACCTCGACGACATCCGCACCCGCGAGGGCGTCCTCCACACGATCGTGCACCGTGATGCCCTCTTCCTCATGCAAAAATCTCGGAATCAGCGGCCGCGGTCCCGCGACATGGACCTCTAGTCCCATCTTTCGCATCCCTTGGATATCGGAACGCGCAACACGGCTGTGCAGGATATCCCCGAGGATGGCGACCTTGAGGCCCTTCAATTTTCCCATATTTTCTTCAATCGTATAGAGATTGAGGAGCCCTTGGGAAGGATGCGCATGTGCGCCGTCACCCGCATTGACGATGACAGGAGACACGACGGACGCTGCGTAGGCCGACGCACCTTCCGCCTTGTGACGCATGACGATCGCATCCGCACCCATCGCCTCGATCGTATAGAGGGTGTCGCGCAGGCTCTCCCCCTTGACGATGCTCGACGTACCCGCCGTGATGTTCACGACGTCGGCGCCGAGATACTTCCCGGCCAGCTCGAACGACGTACGCGTGCGCGTGCTCGGTTCGTAGAACAGGGTAACGATCGCCTTTCCTCGGAGCGCGGGCACCTTCTTGATGTCACGGCCGACAATATTCTTCATCTCGCGTGCTGTGTTCAGAACGAGACGAATCTCCTCCACCGAAAAGTCTTCGAGCGCAAGAATATCGCGGCCTTTGAGTGATAACTCCTGACTCATGTGCATCCCCTTTCAACAAAAAAGCTTTCTCATGCCCAAAGAAAGGCATAAGAAAGCTTTGCATTCTAAAATTGGATAGACTGACTGCACAGTATATTTCATTGAAAACTCCCTTAAGGCCTCACAGGACCTCTTAAAAGGTAATTATGCGGAAGGTTCGGCGTGCCGCCCCTTCACTTTATTTTCCCCATTATAGCGTTTTCACCGCGAAAAATCAACTGTGCAGATTCAGATTTTCTCTGTCGGATTGTAGGACTTGTGCGCTAACACCCCTGTTTCTTTTCACTACCACACTTTGCCGATCATGAACCAGAGACGGTTCTTTGCCTTTGCCTCCTCG
>CAUQAR010000074.1:0-7783 GCA_963515775.1 uncultured Selenomonas sp.
GTCCCCCGCGGCGCCTGCC
Source organism: uncultured Selenomonas sp. (assembly GCA_963515775.1). Lineage (GTDB taxonomy): Bacteria > Bacillota > Negativicutes > Selenomonadales > Selenomonadaceae > Centipeda. The sequence goes on from CAUQAR010000074.1 coordinate 20, forward strand.
GCCGCGCCCGCATCGTCCGGCCTCAGCGCCGAGATCGTCGCCGTCATCGCTGCGGCTGTCACCGCCTGCGGATGCAGCGCGGCGGGGATCCGAGCGATCCGCCCCGCGGAGCGGTCCGCATGGAAGAGCCAAGGCCGCACGAGCGGACTGCGCTCATCATGATGGAGAGGGAGTGACACATTATGGATTTTTTGGACGCATTTTCCGTCTCACTGCAGGCCATCGCCGCGAGCAGCGGCTTCTCTGCATTCACCTCGGGCAATCTCATCATGATCGTCGTCGGCCTCGTGCTTCTTTATCTCGCGTTTGCGCGCGACTTCGAGCCGCTGCTCCTCAGCCCGATCGCGTTCGGCTGCATCCTTGCGAACGTCCCGCTCACGGGCTTTGAAGAACCGGGCGTCATGTCTGCGATCGGCATGGGCATCAAATACGAGATCTTCCCGCCGCTCATCTTCCTCGGCGTCGGCGCCATGACGGACTTCGGCCCGCTGATCGCGCGCCCCTCGAGTCTGCTGATGGGCGCGGCGGCGCAGTTCGGCGTGTTCGTCGCGCTGCTCGGCGCCATGATCGGGGGCTTTACCGCACAGGAGGCCGGTTCCATCGGCATCATCGGCGGCGCGGACGGCCCGACGTCTATCTACCTCGCGACCAAGATGGCGCCGCATCTGCTCGGTGCGATTGCCGTTGCGGCGTACACCTACATGGCGCTCGTGCCGCTCATTCAGCCGCCCGTCATGAAGTTCCTCACGAGCAAAAAAGAGCGCGAGGTCGTCATGGACCAGGCGCGCGAGGTGACGAAGTTCGAGCGCATCGCGTTCCCGATCGTCTCGACCATCTTCATCAGTCTGCTGCTCCCCTCGATCGCGGCGCTGCTCGGCATGCTCATGCTCGGCAACCTGTTCCGCGAGAGCGGCGTGACGGACCGTCTCTCCGACACCGCGCAGAACGCGCTCATCAATACCGTCACCATCTTCCTCGCACTCGGCACGGGGCTCACGATGAGCGCGGAGAGCTTCCTCGTTCCGGAGACCTTGGGGATCATCGGCCTCGGTCTGGTCGCCTTCATCTTCGGCACGGCCGCGGGCGTCGTCCTCGGTAAGATCATGTGCCGTGCGACGGGCTGGAAGGTCAACCCGCTCATCGGCTCCGCGGGCGTCTCCGCCGTGCCGATGGCGGCGCGCGTCAGCCAGATCGTCGGCATCAAGGCAAAGCCCGGCAACTACCTCCTCATGCACGCCATGGGTCCGAACGTCGCCGGCGTCATCGGTACCGCCGTTGCGGCGGGTGCCATGCTCGCGATGCTGATGTAGCCGGAATCAAGCGCGGTGATTGGTAGCGCAATGCGCAAAATCACGCATCGTATTTTAGGATAACGTAAGTGACACGGCAGCTTTCGCGCATAGCTAGGAATGAGGAAAGCACAAGGGAGTCGCAGCGGAGCTGCGTTGACCGCAGTGCTTGACGATATGACGACGCTAGGCGCAAAGATTCCGTGTCATGTCCTTATTTGACAAAATCCCCCCTCATCGGTAATATGGAGAGAGGGGGATTTTCTATGCGCGCGCCTGCGCTTCCACCGGCGCGCGCCGCAGTCGTTTTTAGGAATAGAATTTGATGCGAAGCATAGCCGCCGGATTGTTCGGCAGAGAGAGCGGCATGCGTTCGGCAGGGGAAGGAAGATTTTATGCGCGGAACATTTTTCGGCATCGGCGTCGGTCCGGGTGATCCGGAACTCTTAACGGTCAAGGCGATCAAGGCGATCGAGCAGGTCGACGTCCTCATTGCGCCCAAGACGGAGAAGAAGGAGGGCAGCGTCGCGCTCAACATCGCCCGTCCCTACCTCAAGGAGGGCGTCGAGATCGTCTATCAGGTCTTCCCCATGGTGCGCGGCTTTGCGGAGAATACCGCTGCGTGGGAGGCCAACAAGGAGGAGATCCTCGCGCTCCTTCGCGCCGGGAAGAACGTCGCGTTCCTAACGCTGGGCGACCCCATGTTTTACAGCACCTACATCTACGTCTTCCGCCTGCTCGAGCATGAGGACGTGGAGATCGTCACCGTTCCGGGCGTGCCGGCGTTCGCGGCGATCGCGAGCCGCATCGGGCGCCCCATCGTCGAGGGGAACGACGTGCTCGCCGTGATCCCCGCGACAGCGCCGCAGGAGCGCCTCGAAGAGATCATGGCCGTCGCATCGAGCGCCGTCATCATGAAGGTCTATCATAACTATGCGGAGATCGTCGACCTCCTCAAGCGCAACGATATGGCCGCGGAAGCCGTGCTCGTCAGCCGCGCCGGCCTCGATGGGGAGAAGATCATCGAGAACCTCGCGGCGCACCCGGACGAGCAGCTGAACTATCTCTCTACCATTCTGACACGGAGGAACTAAGCCATGATCAAACAATGTGCCGCCGCACTCTTTGCCGCATCCACGCTGCTCTTTTCCGCATGCGGTGCGCCCGCGGACAAAGCCGCCGCACCCGCCGCTGAAAGCGCCTTTGCGACCGTCACCGACGATGCCGGACGCACTGTGACGATCGCCAAAAAACCCGAGCGCATCGTCACCACATCCGTCTCCTACCTCGCGCCGCTCTACGCCGTGGGCGGAGAGGTCGTCGGCCGCCCCGCGACTAAGGCCAAGGTCATCGCCGAGGCTGCGAACGTCGCCGAGATCGGCCCCGTCTACCAGATCGACGCGGAGAAGATCGTCGCGCTGCATCCCGACCTCGTGCTCATCATCAAGGGCATCAACGAAAAACTCATCGACACGCTCGATGCGAACGGCATTCAGAGCCTCGTGATCGACATGAAGAGCTACGACGACGTCAAGCGCACGCTGACGACCTTTGCCGCGCTCACGGGCGAAACCGAAAAGGGCAAGGCCCTCATCGAGAAGATGGATGCGGACATCGCCGCCGTGAAGAACGGTATCCCGCAGGAGAAGAAGCACGTCGCCATCATCCACAGCACCGCGCAGGGCCTCTCCGTTCAGCTCGACGGCAGCATCGCGGGCTCCATCGTGAACATGCTCGGCTGGGAGAACACCGCGAGCGGCATGACCGCGATGGACAAGAACCCCGACGCCGCACCGTACAGCATGGAGACCCTCGTCGCGCAGAACCCCGACATCATCTTCGTCACGAGCATGGGCGAAGAGGCCGAGATTCGCGCCTCCATGGAGTCCATGTTCAGAGAGAGCCCCGCATGGCAGAGCGTCAGCGCCGTCCGCGACGGGCGCGTCTACTACCTGCCGCAGGAACTCTTCCTCTTCAGCCCCGGCATTGATTATCCCGCGGCCGTGCGCTATATGGCGCATCTGATCTACCCATGAAAAAACGTATCGCGCTGCTGATTTTCTTCGCCGTGCTCGCCGTTTTCGCGATGCTGCTTTCCACCGCCAAAGGCTCCGTGGATATCCCCGCGGCGGAGATCGTCGCCATCCTCGGCGGCGCACACGACACGGCGAACGCACAGATCCTCTGGAACATCCGTCTGCCGCGCACCATCGTCGCGGCACTCGTCGGCATCAACCTCGCCCTCTCCGGGGCAATCTTACAGGCGATCCTCAGGAATCCGCTCGCCGACCCGCACATCATCGGCATCTCGTCGGGGGCGGGCCTTGCGGGCATCTTCATCATGCTCCTCGTACCGGGCGCGGCGTGGGCGATCACGCCGGCGGCATTCGGCGGAGCGATGTTCGCCGCAATCCTCATCTACATCCTCGCGTGGCGGGACGGCATACGACCGACGCGCATCATTCTCGCAGGCGTTGCCGTGTCGACGTTCCTCGGGGCCGGCATCTCGGCTATGATGATTCTCTATAGCGACCGCGTGCAGGGGGCGCTCATGTGGATGGTCGGCGGACTCTCCGCGCGGACATGGCCGCATGTAGAGATGCTCTGGCCCTATACGCTCGGCGCAGGGCTGCTCGCTCTCTGCGCGGCGCAGCGGCTCAACATCCTCCAGCTCGGCGACGACATGGCGCGTGGCATCGGCCTTGCCGTCGAGCGCACGCGTATCATGCTCACCGCGCTTGCGGCGCTGCTTGCGGCGAGCGCCGTCTCTGTCGTCGGACTCCTCGGCTTCGTCGGACTCATCGTTCCGCACGCCGCACGGCTCATGATCGGATCGGACTATCGCTTCCTCCTGCCCGCGGCGGCCCTGCTCGGCATCAGTACCCTCACGCTCAGCGACACCGCGGCACGCCTGCTCTTTGCACCGCTCGAGCTGCCCGTCGGCATTATCATGGCGGCGCTCGGCGCGCCGTTCTTCCTCTACCTTCTTCGGAGGCAGCTATGAGTGCGGGGATTTTGGCGCGGGATCTGCGCGTACGGATTGCAGGCAAAGAGATCTTGCACGGACTCGGCGTCTCCGTCGCGGCGGGGCGGCGGACGGCCATCGTCGGGCCGAACGGCGCGGGTAAGACCACCCTCCTGCGCGCACTCGCGGGCCTCAACGCGCACTATACCGGAGAGATCCTGCTGGACGGCAAAGAACTCGGCGCGTATTCCGAAAAAGAACTCGCGCGCGTGCGCGCCATCCTGCCGCAGGAACGCGGCACGGCACAGGGACTCACCGCACGTCAGCTCGTCTCCTATGGGCGCTTTGCCCATCGGGGCGTCTTTCAGGCACGCGAAGGCGCTGAGGATCGGGCGGCCGTCGCGTGGGCGATGGAAACCGCGCACGTCGACGCCTTTGCCGAGCGCGAAGTGCATACCCTCTCGGGCGGCGAGCGGCAGCGCGTCTACCTCGCCATGGCGCTCAGCCAGCGGCCGCGGCTGCTGCTGCTCGACGAGCCGACCACCTATCTCGACGTCGCGCATCAGCTGCGCGTCATGGAGATCATCACGAACCTCAACAGGGAGAGCGGCATCACCATCCTCATGGTCCTGCACGATATGGCGCACGCCATGCAGTACGCCGACGACATCGTGCTCATGCGCGCGGGCGCGATCGTCGCGACGGGCACGCCCGCCGACGTCCTCACCGAGCAGCGCATTGCCGACGTCTTCGGCGTGCGGGTCGAGATCTTTACGAATAGTCTGGGGGTGCGGGTGCCTTCGCCTGTGTCTTTGGTGTGACGCGCGATATTTGCGCCTAGCCGTGTCATATCGTCGAACGCTTCGGTCGACGTAGGTCTTAACTACGCCTTCCCTCGCGTTCTCCTCATTCCTTGCTAGGCATCAAATCTTGCGCGTCACTGGGAATCCTCCTTTGTGCGAGATATTTGCGCCGCATCCTTATCCGAGAGAAACGGTTGACGAAAAAATGGGTGCATGATAAGATACGTATAGAGTTAGATATCAAGCCCATCGTGAAAGAGGAGGTGCCGGTAGTGGCAGCAACTTTAAAATGGCTGATTCATGCGCCTATTATAATTGCGGACGGTATGTCCACATTTTCTTTATTTCCTTCGAGTGATTACCGGCAAAGTATTTCGAGCACAGATCGGATTACTCATATGAGCTGGCAGCGTACGGGAAGCCTTCTCATGAAAGCAATGGAGACAATCGGAGGAAAGCGTGTCGAAAACAACGCGGGATAAACAGGAGACCAAGCCGCAAAAACGCCTCGAGTCTTCTTTAGAGGCCGATGGGGAAGAACTGTTTGTTGCATCCGTAACAATGGAGCATAAAGGCCCGCTGCCGCATCCGTCCATTCTTCGAGGATACCAGCAGATAGACCCGACGTATCCGGATAGAATTTTGACAGAGTTTGAAAAGAACTCTGATTATGTGCGGCGCTGCGAGGAGAAAGCTCTAGATGACCCGCCGAGCATCGGCTGGGACAGTGGATGGCGTTTATCATGTCGATGGTTCTTTTGGGAATCATGGCACTTTCTATTTATGAGGGGAACACAACCTTCGCGGGGGTTTCGGGCGTCGCCTTTTTCGGAATGTTAATTTCAAGTTTTCTTCGTAAAAATAATCATAGCCGGAACGACGACCACTAAGAAGCTGCCGCGCGGGCGCACCGCCGATCGTGACAAATACGCCGCGCTTTTGCAGGGGTAGCGCCGATGCAGCCGGAACCTCCGTCTCACTTAGATTTTCTAGGTGCGGCGGAGGTTTTTCTACGAGGAGGTTGGAAACATATTTGCCCGCATAAATCGGACATGAATTTCTTGAAAGAAAAATAACAGAAAAATTATTACCTGATGCTAAATTTTTAATCTGATCAACATTGTATTCCACTGCGGCGCGGGGTATGATAAAGGCAATCCAAGAGGTCGCGGACACAACGCGCAAAGGAAACAAGGACACTTCCGCGATGCCGCGCTCCTTTTGGACGTCGATCCAATCCTATTTGTCAAAAGGAGGAGTTTATCATGAAAAAGACACTCGTATCCGCACTGGCGACGGCGCTTGTCGTCGGCGCGGCAAGTACCACGTTCGCAGCTGCGAACCCGTTCTCCGACGTTCCGCGCGATCACTGGGCATACGACGCCGTGAGCAAACTTGCCGCCGACGGCGTTGTCGAGGGCTACGGCGACGGCACCTTCCGCGGTGACCGCAACATCACGCGCTACGAGATGGCGCAGATGGTCGCGAAGGCGATGGCAAAGAACGACATGTCCGCCTCAGACCGCGCGCTCGTCGACCGCCTCGCGGCCGAGTTCGCGGACGAGCTGAACAACCTCGGCGTCCGCGTCTCCAACCTCGAGCGCAACGCCGACATGGTCCAGTGGAGAGGACAGCTCCGCTACACCTATACCAGCAAGCGCCTTGAGGGGCAGAAACGCGAGAACGACAACAATCTCCTGTTCCGTCTCGACCCGTCCGCCGAAGTCAACGATCACTGGCATGTGAACGCACGACTCGATGCCTCGACGAACATGAAGGACGACGCCTCCGGCAACAACAGCGACAGCAACGTGAAGCTCAAGCGCGCATGGGCCGAGGGCGCCTATAACAACTTCGACGTCAAACTCGGTAAGATGGAGCTCTACTCGGCCGAGGGGTACGCCGCACCGGGGGCGCTCGTCTTCGATAAGGAATTTTCGGGCGCAGAGGCGACCTTTGGCGGTGACGTTCAGTTCAAAGTACAGGCCGGGCGTCTCAACCTCAACGGCGCGTATGACGGCGTCGAGACGAATCTGCTCACGCATAACGACACGGCGAACTACCAGGGCGCCGAGCTCCAGTATAACAAGGGCGGCCTGATGGCCGGCGCCGCATACTATCGCCTCGCCTCGGACGACCTCACGGCCATCACGAAGAAGGGCAAGGACAAAATGAACATCTGGGCGGCGAACCTCGGCTATCGCTTTGACCAGAACAACATGCTCTCGGGCGCATATGCGCATAACAATGACCTAGAGGACTACAAGAAGTCCTATCAGATCGCCTACGAGTACAAAGGTGCCAACGCGGCGGATAAAGGCTCGTGGGGCGCATACGCCGCCTATCGCTACCTCGGCGGCGCGTCGGTCTTCGCGACGGACGACGGCGCGCTCATCGGCTCGAAGGGCCTTGAGGTCGGCGCGAACTATACACCGTTCAAGAACGTCGTGTTCTCCGCGAAGTACTTCAACGGCAAACAGATCGCGCCGGATACGGACAATGATAAAGTCCAAAAACTCTTCGGCCGCGTTCAGTTCATGTTCTGATCGCATGCCGGTAAAATCTGTGGCGCACATCTCTGCTTAACTTGACGGTTCACAGAATAGAAAATGGGACTGTAACGAAATAGTGTTTTTGACACGACCGTTACAGCCCTTTTTTGCGGCTAAAATCGCAGGGCGATTTTACCTCAGCCCTTCACCAAAAG
>CAUQAR010000075.1:0-7727 GCA_963515775.1 uncultured Selenomonas sp.
ACCGGACGACGGCAGAGGGCAATCCGCGCTGCCCGGAGGGCGCTGCGGGGCGCGCGATGCTCGCGCGCATGAACGAGAGCCATATGAATCTGACGGCGTGGGGCATGGGGCTGATCGATTTTACGCCGACCGATACGGTGCTCGACATCGGATGCGGCGGCGGCAGTGCGCTCACGCATATGGCGGTGCATGTGACCGCGGGGCATCTCGTCGGCATCGATTATTCCGAGACGTCGGTCGCGGCGTCGCGGGCGTTCAACGCATCGTATATCGCGGCGGGGCGCATGGAGATTCTGCGCGGCTCGGTGGAGGCGCTGCCGTTTCCGGACGCGCATTTTGACGAAGTCGTGACCGTCGAGAGCTTTTACTTTTGGCCCGATCCCGCCGAGAATCTCAAAGAGGTCGCGCGCGTCGTGAAGCCCGGCGGCACCTTCCTCCTGCTCGCCGAAATCTGCGAGCGGCCCGATCTGACGGCGCGCATACGGGCACAGATTGCAGCTTACGACCTCACGAATCCGACACCGGAGGAATTTAAGAGCCTCTTCCGTGCAGCGGGCTTTGCGGCGGTGGAAACGCATTTCATGGACGGCGAATTCTGGATCGGCGTCGTTGGGAAACGATAAATAAAAGCCCGCGTACTGCGGGCAAAACATATGGCCTCGCTCCTTGAGACACGGGAGCGGGGCTTTTATCTGCTGCGCGCGAGTATGCGGACGAATCTCTCGATATGCGCGGGCGGATGCTGCGCGTAAAGCAGCCCGTAGGGAACGGCGTACGCCCAATCGACGGGAATCGTCACGAGTCCGGGATGCACGTCCTTCCAGCAGGAGAGCGTCAGCAGGACGCTGCCGGTTTCGGCACAGCGGTTGAACACCGAGATGTCGTAAAAATGCGCGGTATCCTCGATACGGATATGCAGATCCTCTTCTAACGTGCGGCGCGCGGCGTCGTTGCTCTTGGAGTCGCCTGCGGCGACCATGAGCATCGTCTCGCCCGAGAGGTCGGACGGCGCGAGCAGTTTCTTTTGCGCGAGGCGATGTCCGCGGGGAACGGCACACATGATGTCGTAACGTCCCAGCAGCAGCATATTGCATTTTTCAAGCCATGTATGAGACTCGCACGCGGCGACGAGGAAATCGAACTTCTCCCCGATCTGCGCGATCTCCGCAAGAATACCGTTGTGGTCGTCCTCGAACGGGACGAGATTCAGCGCATAGTCCGGGAAGTCGGCGCTCATTTGGTACCAGAGATCCATGAACGGCTTCGCAGGATTGAGCATAGAGGTTCCCACGCGAAACACCTTAGGCGCGGCAGTCACGACACCCCGCGCATTCTCAACCGATCGGGTGGCATAATCGCTCAGAAAGCGTGCGTCCTTGTAGATGATTTCGCCCGCAGGGGTGAGACGGACGCCGTGCGCGCTGCGCGTGAACAGAGGGAGCGCAAGCCGATGCTCCAATGTGTTGATCTGTTTCATCACCGCCGTGGGGGAGATAAAGAGCCGTTCGGCTGCCCTGCTGAAACTGCCGCAGTCCGCGACCGTTAAAAATACCGATAACTGTGCGCTGATCATGCGATTCCTCCGATTTGAACTTTTGGTTGAAACGACTGTAACATATCGGAGATTCCGTGTCAACGAATCTTGATGTATGATATGTGCAGAGACGACAACGGAGGTACACAGAATGAAGGAACTGATTGCATATTTTTCCCGCGCACACGAGAACTATGTGAGCGGAACGCTCAAAGAGCTGACCGTGGGGAATACGGAAGTTGCCGCGCGCATCATCCAAAGGTTGACGGGGGCCGATCTCTTTCGGATCGATCCGGTCCGGGCATACGCCGCGGACTACAATACCTGCATCGAGGAGGCGCGCGCCGACCACCGGCGCAATGCCCGCCCCGCGCTGAAATCGTATCTGGACGGCATCGACGATTATGACGTCATATATCTGGGCTTTCCGAACTATTGGGGGACGATGCCGATGGCGGTGTTCACCTTCCTAGAGCATTTTGATTTCACAGGCAAGACGATCCGGCCGTTCTGCACGCATGAGGGCAGCGGCATGGGCGCAAGCGAGAAGGATATCGCACGGCTCTCTCCGGGCGCGCGCGTTACAAAGGGGCTGCCGATCCACGGCGCCGGCGTCGCCGCGTCAGAGCCGATGCTCCGGAGCTGGATCGAAAGCCTTTCAAAATAAGAATATGTTGGCACGATGAAAACGGAGGAATTATTTTATGGAGTACATTACATTAAGGAACAATGTCAGGATGCCGATGGAAGGCTTCGGCGTCTTTCAGGTGGAGGATGCGGCGCAGTGTGAACGCGCGGTGCTGGATGCGATCGCGGCGGGCTATCGGCTGATCGACACGGCGGCGGCATATTTTAACGAGGAGGCTGTCGGCACGGCGATCCGCACATGCAGCGTCCCGCGCGACGAGCTCTTTATCACGACGAAACTGTGGGTGCAGGACACGAGCTATGAGGGCGCGAAGAAGGCGTTCGCCGTCTCTATGGAAAAGCTGGGCCTCGATTATCTGGATCTCTATCTGATCCATCAGCCCTTTAATGACTACTACGGCGCGTGGCGCGCGATGGAGGAGCTCTATCAGGCGGGCAGAATTCGCGCGATCGGCGTCTCCAATTTCTACCCCGATCGGCTTGCCGATCTTTGCCTCAATGCAAAGATCCCGCCGATGGTCAATCAAGTGGAGCTGCATCCTTTCTTCGCGCAGGAAAAGGCGCTCGCCGTGATGAAGGAGTTTAGCGTCCAGCCGCAGGCATGGGGACCGCTCGCCGAGGGCAGGCACGGTATCTTTACGAATGAAAAGCTCGTCGCCATCGCCAAAAAACACGGGAAAACAACGGCGCAGGTCGTTCTGCGCTGGAACACGCAGCGCGGCGTCGCAATCATTCCAAAATCCGTGCGCAGGGAACGTATGGAAGAGAACATCGACATCTGGGATTTTTCCTTAACGGACGCAGAAATGGCCGAGGTTTCAAGCCTTGACCTCGGGCGCAGCGAGATCGTCGACCATCATACCGCGGAGACCGTTAAGTGGCTGACCGGCTGGCGCATCCATGACTGAAAGGCGATAGACCGACATGGGCGTCTTCCAGCAAATGATTATTTTTACACTGCTCGTCATGGCGGGACTTGCATGAAGCCGCTTCCCGAGACGGCTCAAATACCGTAAAAAAACGCCCGCTGCGGCGGGCGTTTTTGCTGTGTCTCGCACATGATGTTTGATGCTGTGCGATGTTCCTATTTCACCTGTTCGTGAACGAAGCGGATGAACTCGTCCGTTGCGGCCTGATCCTTGAGCTTGGCCGTATACATGTGGTTGCCCATCTGCGGCCACATCATCTCGGGCATGCGTTCGCACATGACGAGCTTGCCGGCATAGCGGTCGATGATCTCATCGTGGCTGTGCACATAGCGGTGGAAGTCGCGGCGGCTCGCATACGCGCAGAAGCAGTGCTCGTTCCGGTCGGGGAGCAGGCGGCGGTTCGCCGTGATCATATCCGCCCAGATTTCGTAGACGTCGGTCGAATGGGCATAGTTCATCATATCCGTCGTATATCCGCCCGCAGGGCGCATGTTGACCTCGAGCCCAACGAAATCGCCCACATTGCCGAGCCCCGGCTTCGCCTTCGTCAGACGGAAGAACTCGAGATGGACGAAACGGCTGCGCACGCCGAACGCCCTCAGCGTCGAGCGGCCCGCCTTCTTCAGCGCGTCCGGCACGCGGTCCGTCGTGTAGTAGGAGAGGTCGAGCTGATAGAGAACGATGTCCATCACCGACGGCGGCCAGACTGTCATCGACTCAAAGATCGGCGCCGAATCCGCATCCACAATCGCGTCGTACGAGCAGATATCGCCTGTGACGAACTCCTCCATGACGTATGGAACGGCGGGCTTTGAGGCGTAAAAATGGCAGAGCTCGTCGTGGTTGTCGATGCGGTAGGTATCCGTGGCGCCGACCCCCGTATCGGGCTTCACGATCACGGGATAGCCGACCGCCGCGAGGAACTCCTCGGCGGCCGCCCGCGTGGTCACCTTGGTCAGCCGCGCAGTGGGGATGCCCGCCTTCTTGTAGAACGGCTTCATTGCGGACTTGCTCTTGACATGCGCCATGTCGCCGCTCTGCCAGCCCGTGCGGATGTTGAAATCCGTGCGCAGGCGCGCGTCGCTCTCGAGCCAGAACTCGTTGTTGGACTCCAGCCAGTCGATGCGGCCGTATTTGAACGTGAAGAATGCGACGGCGCGGAGCATCTGGTCGTAGTCGGCGAGCGACGGGACGAAGTAGTATTCGGTCAGCGCGTCGCGTACCTCGGCCGAGAGCGCGTCGTAGGGCGTATCGCCGATGCCGAGCACATTGACCCCCTTGCGCTTCAGCCGATCGCAGAAATTCCAGTAGACGCGCGGGAACTGCGGTGAAACGAAGATAAAGTTCATACTGTCACCTCATATTGTCAGACTTGTTCGCACAGAATGAACGGGAGGAAGTAGGCAAACTGTTTCTTCCACCAGTCCCAGTCATGATCGACATCATAGCCCCAGAAGTCCACCCACGCGTGGATGTCCTTGCTGTGCAGCACGTCGCCCATGAGCGCCGTCGTGCGCCGCCCCTCCTCCTCCCAACGGCCCTGCCCGACGCAGAGCACGATGCGCCGTCGGTTGTAGGTATCGATGTACGGATGATCCGGCGGCATATTGCGGAGGAAATCGAGCGGGGAATTGTCATAGAGCGTCTCGTTGATCCAGCCGTCCGTAAAGAACTTCGCATCGTAGACGCCGGAGAGGGCGAGCACGCCGTCCATGAGATCGGGGCGGCGAAAGAACACGATGGCGGCGTGCAGTGCGCCGAGGCTGCATCCGGCGGCCACGGGACGGCGGTTCGTTCCGTTCTCGCTGCGGATGAAGGGAATGACCTCGTCGATGATATAGCCGTAGTACTGTTCCTGCCGCCATGCACGCCACGGCTTATCGCCCCAGACGTTCGACCACGTCTCCGTATCCACCGTGTCTACGCAGAAGAGCTGCATGCGCCCGCGCGCGAGATCGTCCGCCATCGCGTCGATCATGCCGAAGTTCTCGAAGTTGTCACACATCGCGTCCTGCGTCGGGAAAACGAGGATGGGCGCCGCACCCGGCGCGCCGTAGACGCGTATATTCATCACACGGTCCAGCCGCTTGCTGTGCCAGTTGATCTCTTTGCACTGTGTCATAATATCCTCCGCAGATCTGCATGTCGTAATTCGATTATAATGTATCGAATCCTTCCGGTTTTGTCAAATAGAATGCGCGCGTGGCTTGCTTTTTTTTGCGCTTTCTAGGATAATAGAACGCGTGAAAAGGAGGGAGCGTTTCGTGTCGTATCTAATGAAACTCGCGCCCGTGTTCAAAGACTACATCTGGGGCGGCCGGCGCCTGCGCGAGGACTTTGGAAAGAACTGCGGCGCGGGGATCACGGCGGAGAGCTGGGAGCTCTCGACGCATCCGGACGGCCTTTGCCGCATCGCGGGCGGCGCATGTGCGGGCGAGACGCTCGCGGCGTGGCTCGCGGATCATCGGGCGGCGCTCGGCACGCGGGCGGGCGGGCGGACGGACGCGCCCGTGCTGATCAAGCTCATCGACGCCGCGCAGAACCTCTCCGTGCAGGTGCATCCGGACGATGATTATGCGCGGCGCGTCGAGGGCGACGCGGGCAAGACGGAGCTGTGGTATGTGCTCGACGCGGCGGAGGGCGCGGAGGTCATCTGCGGCGTATCAGCGCCACTCTCACGCGAAGCGCTCGCAGAGAAAGCAGCCGACGGATCGATCATGGAGGCCCTGCACCACGTTCCCGTGCGGCGTGGCGATTCCATTCTCGTGCGTGCGGGGACGATCCATGCCATCGGCGCGGGCGTCCTCATCTGCGAGATTCAGCAGGCCTCGAACGTGACCTACCGCGTCTACGATCACGGACGCGTCGGCGCCGACGGAAGGCCGCGTGCGCTCCATATTGCGAAGGCGCAGGACGTCGCGCAGCTGCGCCCGGACGTGCGGCCCTGCGCCGCGCGTGCGCGGCTGGGCTTCCTGCGCGGGGCAGAGGGCGCGCTGCTCGCCGCAACGCCGTATTTTACCGCGTACCGATTCGCCGTTACGGATACATTACAGCTCGCGGCGGACACCGCCTCGTTCCACGCGGTCGTCGTCACCGACGGCATGTGTACGCTCATCAGCGGCGTACAGCGCCTTGCGCTCGCGCGCGGCGAGACCGCGTTCATCCCCGCGGGGATCGGTGCGTACGACGTGCGGGGACGCTGCGAGATTTTATTGACGCATATCTGATAAAAATAAGCTGCGGGCGACAGCTTATTTTTTTCGCGTCGGAATGCGGAAGACAAAGACGATCACATGCGCGAGCCATACGAGACTGAGCATCGTGCGCGCGTGCGGATGTTCTGTGAACGCGAAGGAGATGCCCATGAGGATCGTGACGGGGATCATGATGCGCAGCTTTTGCCGTACGGTCATGCCGCGTTTCTCGTCGCGCATGACGGCCATCGTCTCTTGGTAGATGCGCGTCGTGCGCAGCCAGCGGTCGAGGCGGCGCGAGCTGCGCGTAAAACAGTAGGCGGAGAGCAGGATGAATGGCACCGTGGGCAGGACGGGGAGAAACGCGCCGATCACGCCCAGCACGAAACTGATGAGACCGAGCGCGCCGAAGAATATCTTTTTGAGGGGCATAACCGCTCCTTTTTCGTTACCATACGAATTCATGATAAAACTTGTCAGGGAAGAGAATAGCATGCGGCGGAAAAAAATTCAACCGTTCGCAGCCGATTGATGCGCGCATCATGTCGGCGCGTATGCACGCTGCGTCTTGGGGGCGACATGAGTGCGTATATGGAAAGGAATTCACGTTTAAGAATTTGTAACTCTATTTAGATGATGTTACGATGAATCATGCGCAGCGCATCCCGCAATGAATATTTTTCCTGTAGCAAAGGTTACGAACTTTTCTATGATCATCCGATATAATAGGTGTACCAAAAGGATACATAACGAATCGTAAGATAAAGGAGCCGAACGATGGAAAAGATATTGGATCTAAAAAAGACGGTCGCCGATCTGGTTGGGGAGTACCCCGAGGTACGCGAGATCATGGCGGAGGTCGGGTTTCGGGAGATCACGAGCGATGTGGCGCTGAACGTCATGGGCCGCATTATGACGATTCCACGCGGCGCGGCGGTCAAGGGCATCGACCTCGCGAAGGTGATCGCGGCGTTCGAGGAACACGGTTTTACGATTGCCGGCGACGACCGCGGAACGCGGCAGGGGCGTCTGCGCGGGTTCATCGAGCGCCTTTCGGGCGGCGAGGATTTGGAATCCGTCCGCAAGGACTTCGTAGAGGAATTCAGTCACGTCGAGGCGCACGAGATCATGGAGGCGGAGCAGACGCTCATCAAGGAGGGCATGCCCGTGACGGAGGTGCAGCGCCTCTGCGATGTGCATTCGGCCCTCTTTCACGGGACGCCGTCAGCGCCGCCCCCGGGCGCGCTCTCGCACGATGAGATTCACGCGCAGGCGGCATCCGTGAATCCCGACGACATCGACGCGCTGGCAAAGGGACATCCGCTCTCGATCCTGCGCGCGGAGAATACGGCGCTCGGCGCACTGCTCGATACGATCGAGGCGGAGTTGGACGGAGCGAAGCGGCCGGATGTCGTGTTGGAG
>CAUQAR010000076.1:0-7717 GCA_963515775.1 uncultured Selenomonas sp.
CTCTGTCGCAAGTCGGTCCAGCGCCGAGAGAAAGACGGCCCCCTTGGCAGAGAGGCAGACCTTGATGCCCGTGGGGAAGGCGTCGTTCGTGGACTGCGCCATGTTCGCATGGTTGTTCGGCGAGATGAGGTCGTAGCGGCCCTTTGCATCGCCGCGCAGCGCGAGCGCACGGTTGCAGAGCACCTCGTTCATGTTCATGTTAATGGACGTGCCCGCGCCGCCCTGAATAGGGTCCACGGGGAACTGGTCGCGCAGGCCGCCCGCAATGATCTCGTCGGCGGCCTGCACGAGCAGGTCGCCGATCTCATGCGGGAGCCGTCCCGTGTCCATATTGGCAAGGGCCGCGGCTTTCTTCACCTGCGCGAGCGCCACGATGAAGTCGGGATCGAGTTTTTGCCCCGTGATGGAGAAATTCTCGATGGCGCGCATCGTCTGCACGCCGTAGTACGCATCGTCGGGAACTTCCAGATCACCCAAAAAATCATGTTCGGTTCTCATCACATTGCTCTCCTTTACACAGATACCTTGATCTCCTATCTGCATGATAACATAAATAGTGTATACTGTATACAACAAAAAATATTTGTAATTTTCGTATTGTAGGAGACGACGGCGATTGTTGTCTCTATGTAAAGCTTGTTTGCGGCATGATCGCGTTGCGGGATCATCGGCGCGCGGTGTCCGTCATGTGCCGCATCTGCCGGGCCAAGCGCTCCGCACAAAAAAACGGGACCGCCGCACCGATCAGGTGCAGCAGTCCTGTTTTTGACTGTGGAGATATGCCCCTTCCGCAGGGGCGTTTTGCTCAGTGAATCTCGATCTGCTTGCGTGCGGGTTCACCGGCCGCCTTCGGCAGATTCACATGCAGCACGCCGTCCTTAAATTCTGCGTGGATGTTCGCGTCGTCGATGCCGTCGATGTAGAACGAGCGGCTGACCTCGCCCGTGTGACGCTCGCGGCGGATGTAGTTGCCCTCGTCGTCCTTCTCATCCTTCGATTCGCTGCGCGTGGCCGCGACCGTGAGATAGCCGTTCTCGTAGTGGAGGTTGATGTCCTCCTTCGTCATGCCCGGCAGATCGGCGGTCAGCTCATAGTGATCGTCCGCGTCCTTCACGTCCACCTTGAACGAGGCGGCGCCCCAGTTCGCAGTGGGGAAGCCGTCGTGGAAGAAGGAATCGCGCATCGCGTCAAAGAGTGCGAAGGGATTCGCACTGTCGCTGCGGCTGAGGCCGCGCCGTCCGGCAAAAGGTACAAGTCCAAACATGGTAATCAACTCCTTGTGATTTTTTATTCCGATGTGCGGACGTTTGGTCTCCGACACATCGTTCGTATTCGATTTCGGAAGGGGGCGTTCATTGCCCGCCTTCTGATTGTTATTATACATCTAAACGTCAAAAAGTCAATAGGTCAAAAAGAAAAATATTGAAAAATTTTTGCACCCTTGTATAATGTAGTGGAAGTGCCGGAGGATGAGGCATTGACCTTGACAGTGCGGCGATATTTTTAGCATGCCGATCAGAGCTCGTAAGGGGAAATATAATTACGATGAGTTTCTATCACCGGTTTCAGGAAAAAGTATTTCACACCTATGAAGACTGGCATATGAAAAGCCCCATATATGATCGTAACGGCTTTCATATCACGGGGATCGATCATTCGCTCCGGGCGATGCGGGACGGCCATATCATGTATACGGAGATACGCCCGCCGCATGAGATCAATGGCTGCACATTGATGAAAGCCGCTCTTGGAAAACGTAACGATCTGGTGGATTTATATTTGGAAATCCGGGGGAAAAAATATTGCATCGCCGATCTGTGTTATGAGGATGCCGTGCAGATGATGCGCGCCTTTGTGAAAGATCGTCGTCTCCCCGAAGCCAGCGCATATGTTGAAGTCCAAGCGGGCGACACGGAAAAGATCGGGGCGTCCTTTGCCGCCTTAGCGGCGCTGCTGACGGGGGAGGCGGGGGATGCCGCGCGCGTTCTCAAAAAGGTGCATTTGAACAATACGGAGGAGATCGAAGCCGCATGGATGAGGCTTGCCGAAGAGCTGCTGCAAAGAGGAAAGGCGCTGTCCCTCGACGCCAAAAGTGAAAGAGGCGAGTTCCTTTGTGCCGTAAAGGAATTGACCGCCGGATTACCACTCGAAATCGATGAAGAACTATGCGGTGCAGCCGAAAATATACAAGGGTGGAGCAAAGCCTTGAATGCCGCATGGCGCGGCTATGTGCTTGCGGCAATCGACGTCGGAAGCGACGGCTATGTGTTGCTTGTGCGTACGGAAGCGGATTTTAACAGGGCGAAGGAACTCGCACGGACGATCTCGCATCGCATCGCCCGCGCCGAAGATATGTAAATATATGAGGGAGGAAAATCATATGGCAAAGGAAATTTTATTCATCGGTTATCCGAAGTGCTCGACGTGCCAAAAGGCCGAGAAGTTCCTGCGCGCGCACGGCTGCGACGCGCCGATGCGCGACATCAAGGCGCAGTCGCCGACGGCGGACGAGCTGCGTGCGTGGCATGAGCGCAGCGGGCTGCCGCTGAAGCGCTTCTTCAATACGAGCGGGCTAAAGTATAAGGAGCTCGGGCTCAAGGATAAACTGCCGTCGATGACGGAGCCTGAGCAGTACGCGCTGCTTGCCTCGGACGGCATGCTCGTCAAACGGCCGCTGCTGATCACGCATGACCGGATTCTGACGGGATTTCGTGAAAAGGAGTGGGCGGAACTTTTTGCGTAAGTTCCCCTCACTCGCTACAGAAAGGTTTGCTGTTTTATGAAACAAGAGTATGTAAAAGGTATTTTGTACGCACTCATCTTTGCCGTACCCGCCTATGTGCTGGGCCTCTATTTCCCGATCATCGGCGGACCCGTGTTCGGCATCCTGCTCGGCATGCTGTTCGCGCGCGCGCGCAGGCCAAAGGCGGTGGAGAGCGGTATCCGCTTTACAGGCAAGAAGATTTTGCAGTACGCGATCATCCTGCTCGGCTTCGAGATGAACCTCTTCCACGTCGCCGAGGTCGGGGCGCAGTCGCTCTATGTGATGATCTTTACGCTGATCGCGGCGTTCGGCGCGGCGTTCCTCATGGGAAAAATCCTCGGCCTCGACCGCGATATGACGTCGCTCGTCGGCGCGGGAACGGCCATCTGCGGCGGGTCCGCGATTGCGGCCGTCGCACCCGTCATCGGGGCGAAGGACAAGGACGTTGTCATCTCGATCGCGACGATCTTCTTCTTCAATGTGATCGCGGTCTTTATCTTTCCCGCCATTGGACACACCTACGGCATGACCGATACGGGCTTCGGTATGTGGGCGGGGACCGCCATCAACGACACGTCGTCCGTCGTTGCGGCGGGATATGCGTACAGTCACGACGCGGGCGCGTATGCGACCATCGTAAAGCTTACGCGCACGCTGATGATCGTGCCGGTCTGTCTCTTCTTTGCCGTACTGGCTTCACGCCGCACGAAGGAGGCGGGGGCGGGA
Organism: uncultured Selenomonas sp.; assembly: GCA_963515775.1. GTDB lineage: Bacteria > Bacillota > Negativicutes > Selenomonadales > Selenomonadaceae > Centipeda. Next base: position 3,491 of record CAUQAR010000076.1, read on the forward strand.
TTCTCTCTGCGGCGCATCTTCCCGATGTTCGTGCTTTACTTCATCGTCGCCTGCATCGTGAACACGAGCGGCGTCCTGCCGGCGGAGGTCTCCCACGCGCTCGGCGCACTCGGTAAATTTGCCATCGTGCTCGCGATGAGTGCGATCGGACTCAATACCGATCTCGCCTCCCTCGTGAAGAACGGCCTGCGGCCGCTCGCGCTCGGCATGGTCTGCTGGATCGCGGTGGCGGGCACCTCGATCATCGTGCAGAAGGCCTTGGGACTGCTCTGAGATGCGCGTTGCATTTTGCACTTGTCAGACGTGATGTGACCTGTTATAATAAAAACAGAAAGAACGCCCCCCGGGCGGCATCTTTCCAGAATTACAGTTTGTTTTTCTTAAAACCGCTCAAATGGCAGATGGGCGGTTATTTCTTTTTGATTACGAGTAGGTAACCGGTCGCTGCAACGAGTAGTACGATCGCGTCCGCTATGGTCATTGCTACGCACCCCCTTTCGGGGGAAAGAGACCGCCAAAGTCCGAGGAACGTTCCGATGATATTATAGCGAACGCTTGTATTGTATGCAGTACTGTATTTTAGACTTGTCAGATGTAGGGCAAGCTGTTATAATACAAATAGAAAGAACGCCCTCGGGCGGCATCTTTCCAAATAATCGCTTGTTTTATTTCAAACAACCGCTCATTGTCCGGATGGGCGGTTATTTCTTTAGAATGACGAGCAAGTAACCGGTCGCTGCAACGAGTAGTACTACCGCGTCCGCTATGCTCATTGTCATCACCCCCTTTCGGGGGAAAGAGACCGCCAGTATCCGAGGAACGTTCCGATGACATTATAGCGAACGTTTGTGTTATATGCAATAGCTGAGGTGAAACAGAATGGAAGACATGACTCACGAAGTCGAACTGCGTCCCTTTCCGCCGTTCCTGCCGAAAAATGCGACGGTCATGATGATGGGGAGCTTCCCGCCAAGCGCGGAAAAACGCGCGATGGCGTTCCACTATCCGAACTTCCAAAACGATATGTGGCGCGTCTATGGACTGGTTTTCTTCGGCGATGCGCAGCACTTTCAAGCGGAGGGCGCAAAGGCATTCGATGCCGACCGCATCAAGGCGTTCCTCACGGAGAAGGGCATCGCCTCCTGCCCGACGGTAAAGCGCGCCGTCCGTCGGCACGGCAACGCCTCCGACGCCTATCTCGACGTGGTCGAGACCGTCGACATTGCCGCTGTGCTCGGCGACATTCCGGACTGCCGCCGCATCTGCACGACGGGCGGAAAGGCGACGGAGATTCTGCTCTCCCTGCTCGATGCCGAGGTCAAGGCAAAGGACGTCAAGACGGGCAAGACGATCCCCGCGCGCTGCGGCGACCGCGGCCTCCTCGTCACACGCCTGCCGTCCACCTCGCGCGCCTATCCGATGCAGCTCGAGAAGAAGGCGGAATACTATCGGATGTTTTTTGAGGAAGCGGGATTATTGGAGACGCCCTAATACGATAAAATCAACATGTAGAAAAAGAGCCGCTCTGTACCGAGGCGATTTGAAACTCGGTGCGGAGCGGTTCTTTTTGTTTAGGGGCGGGGGACGAGGCGCCGAAAAGACTGCCGGGAGAAAGGTGCGTGTCACGCGGGCGGAGGCGGTGCGCAGCCCGTGCGGAGCAGCCGGGCGACCGCCTCCTGTAGCTGCGCGACGCTGTGGCGGCGGCTGCGCGCACAGTCCTGCGCCTGTCTGCCGCAGAGGAGACAGCGGCGCGGGGTAGGGCGCGCGATCTTTTCGCCTGCCGCATCGAGGACATCCATGTCGAACAGTCTGCCGAGCGGGTGCGTTTCCTCTAGGTTCACGGCCACAGCCTTGATTTCCTCGGGGGCAGCGCGGAGTGCGAGGATGGCTTCGTCGCCCGTCGCTTCGTGCCGCTCTTCCCGCACGAGACACAGGATGCTTCGTTCCGTCAGTGCCGCGGTGAGCGCATCGAGTCCCGCGTCAAAGGCGCGGCGCATGGCTGCGGAGGTCTTGACGGGGCCGGGGATGTTGAGCGTGTAGGAGAGCAGCGGCGCGTGAAAGCGTGCCAGAAGGTCCCGCTGACGCAGGGCGCGCGCTTCGCGTGCGGCGAGCATGGCGGCGAGGTCGACGGGGGTGCCGTGCAGCATAGGCGCTCCTTTCTCTGATCGGCGTACGGGCGGATCGTGCCGCGGATTCAGTAATGCGCGACATCCGCCGCCTGCGCGATGGCGCGGCGCACGGGGACGCTCTCCTCCGATTGCAGATAGGCGAGGGTGGTCGGTGGAACGAGTGCGGTGAGCGCGGAAAGGTCCCCGTTCTTGATACAGCGGCGCACGGTCGACGCACTGACGGGCGCCCCCGCATACTCTTTGCGCGGGATGATTTCGCATGCGATGCCGGCCTGCGGCAGGAGCGTCCGCATAGTCTCGTTGTAAAGGCTTGTCACGCGGCTTGCGCGCTCCGCGCCGACATAGCGGCGCGTGATGCGGAGCGCCGCGGCGATTTTTGTAAAGACGGCGAGGTCCAGCTGCGCGTGCCCGCGGATCACATCGTCTGCGTCCTTTTGGAAATAGCTCGGGAAGGTCGCTTGACTGACGATATACGAGCCGCTCTCGTGCAGAACGACGTTCGGCAGGTGCGCGGTCCCTTCGCGTACGAGCCGCACGCGCACATCGTGCGGGAAAAAACTCGCGTCCTCGCTGACGATGAAAATATGCACGCGGTCGTTCTCCCGTGCGGCGCGTTCCGCGAGGTACGCGTGCCCGAGGGTAAAGGGGTTCGCGTTCATGACGATGGCGGCGATGCGCGCGGCATCCCCCGAAGGCGTTTCCGTTTGCAGTTTTTTCAGATAATCGGAGAAGCCCCAGCGGGTGTTTTCCATAAAGACAACGCGATCCGGCACGCGCGCGATCTCGTAAAAGCCGAGGGCACCGAAGAATCGGGCGGACGCGCATTTGGTATAGAGAAAGACAGGCCTGTTTCCGCGTGCCTGCTGCACGTCGAGGAGATGGGTCAGCAGCACGTTCAGCAGCCCTTCGCCCTGTCGCGCACCGTCCACGGCGAGACAGCGCAGCGTATTTCCCGCGCAGCTGCCCGTCGCGACGACGGTATGGTGCTCGTCATAGACGGCGCATGTGTAGTCGAGCCGCGGGTCAAGGCGCAGGCCCTCTTTTGCGAGCAGGGCGCGGACGGCGGCGATGCCCGCGCGGTCTGAGGGATAGACGACGGAGATATCGGGCATATCGGACTCCTTTGCGGCTTAGCGGAACATGTCGATGAAGGCGCGCACCTGCGGCAGCTCCTCCGCCTGAGCGGTGTAAAAGAGGTAGGTGGCGCGCATGAGCGGCGTGCCGTCGGCAAAGTACATCGGGCGGACGCAGCCGTCGAACTGCGCGAGGCAGATCTGCGGCACGATGCTCCACCCGAGTCCCTGCCGCACCATCTCCATGCAGGTGGCCGTGCTGTTCGCGGCGATATGGCTTTTCGCCGGAGGGATGCCGTTTTCCTTCATCCACTGCGTGATGTCGCGGGCCATCTCGATGTCCGTATGGCGTGTGACCTGCCCAAATTCGCGCAGCGGACGGTCCGCGTCCTCCTTGCTTGTGATGACGCAGATCGGTTCGCGCCCGAGGAGTATGCGCGGGCCGGTCCAGTCGGAGTGTTCGCCGCGCAGGATAGCGACCTCGTCTTTCCCCGCGAGGAAGCGCGAAAAGACGTCCTGGCTCGACCGCGTGACGAACTGTGTCTGTACGAGCGGATAGCGGTTCCGGTAAAGATGCAGCAGCGCGGGCAGGCGGTACACGGCATAGTTGATCGAGACGCCGACGCGCAGCGTTCCGGAGACCACGCCTTGCCGGTCCTTGAGCGCGCGGTGCATCGTGTTGATTTCGTGCAGGACGGTACGCGCGTGCGCGAGGACGATTTCGCCCGCGGGCGTAAACTGGATGCCCTGCCGCGAACGCAGAAGGAGAACGATGCCGAGTTCCTTCTCGATGTGCCGCACGCGCTTGGAGACCGAGGACTGCGTGATGAAAAGCTCTTCCGCCGCATGCGTGATATTGCGCGTGCGCGCAAGCGTTACGAGCAGACTGAAATCCTGAACATCCATACGATCCCCTTCTTTTCGACGGCATGACGCGATGTACTTCGGCCCCGATGCCGCGTGTCCTGCGGGGCAGATGTCTTCGTATTTCTTTTTATTGTACCGCTCGCTTTGTCACAACGCCA
>CAUQAR010000077.1:0-7691 GCA_963515775.1 uncultured Selenomonas sp.
ATATTGACGCATGAGGCTGAGCTGAACGTCGTCTCCGTAGGTCTCCCACAGGTGCCGCACGATGGCAATGCTCTCTCTGCGGTGCCCCGGGAGGACGAGATGGCGGACGAGGACGCCGGAGCGCAGCCGGCCGTCGGGGGAAAAGGAGACGGGGCCGAGCCGTCGTACCATCGCCGCGATCGCCGCACGCGCGGCTGTCGTATAACCGGGCGCAGCGGAGAAGCGGCGTGCGCTCTCCTCGGTATCGTATTTCAGATCGGGCAGATAGATGTCGATGCTGCTGCGGAGCATGGCGAGCGTCTCCGCCGTCTCATAGCCGCTCGTATTCCATACGACGGGGAGGGAGAGCCCTACCGTGCGCGCGCGTTCCAGCGCCGCGAGAATCTGCGGCGCGTAGTGCGTCGGGGTGACGAGGTCGAGCGTTGCCGCGCCCTCTGACTCAAGTGCGAGAAAACGGGCAGCGAGTTCGTCAACGGTCAGCAGCGAGCCGCGTTCGCCGCAGCTGATCTCGTGGTTCTGACAGTAGACGCAGCGCAGCGTGCAGTGGGAGAAGAAGACGGCGCCCACGCCGCGCACGCCGACAAGACACGGCTCCTCCCAACGGTGCAGCATGGTGCGCGCAACGCGCGCCATGTCACCCGCGCCGCAGAAGCCGCGTGCGCCCGCCGTGCGGTTGACGCCGCAGCGCCGCGGGCAGAGTCTGCACGATCTCAGCGGTGTCTCCCATGTGTGCATGACGATGCCTCCTTCCCCTCTTATTTTCGCATAAAAAGGACCGGAACGGCAAGACTGTTCCGGCCTTTTTATGGAATAGGGGAGAACCTATGGCAGTACGATGTCCACACCAAGCTCTGCTGCGGCTGCGCGGATGTCGGGCGACGGCTCCGTGTCCGTGATGAGACCCGCGAGCGCGTCGAGGCTCGTGTAATCATAGTTGCCGTCTGTCGAGAGCTTGCGTGCTTCGGCGACGACATAGGCGCGCTTGCTGCGCGCGATGATCGCGGCCTTGTTGAGGCCGTCGTCGATGTCGTAGGTGGAGACGCTGTTGGCCTTGACATCTACGCCGACCGCGCCGACGAATGCGATATCGGGTTTCAGCTTCTTGATGAATTCCTGCGTCATGCCGCCCCAGAATCCGTCGCGGCCGCGGTTGATCTGCCCGCCGGCGAAGATCAGGTCGATGCGCGGATTGCGCGCGAGCACGCCGAGTACGTCGACCATGTTCGTCACGACCGTCAGATCGCGGTCGCTCTTCATGAGCAGTTCGGCGAGCGCAAGGTTGCTCGTCGAGACGTCGAGGAATACCATGTCCTTGTCTTGAATGAGAGACACGGCCGCCTGCGCGATGCGGCGCTTTGCATCCACATCCATATGGCGATGGCGGCTCACCTCGATCATGTGCACGCTCTGCGTCAGCTTTACGGCGCCGCCGTAAGTGCGCTTGAGCCGTCCCTGACGCTCCAGCGAGCCGAGATCCTTGCGGATGCAGTCTTCGGTGACCTTGAACTTCGCACTCAGCTCCTTGACCTTAACCTTGCCGTCACGCTCCACCATACGGACGATGAGCTCTTGACGCTCCTCCAGAAACATAATATTCACTCCCTTTTTGTGCAGATCCATACGTTAACGCCCACGCATCTGCATTCGATGAGACGTCCGTTATTTTCTTCAGTGTATCGCAAAGCGTGAGAAATAGCAAGATAATTTTATCTATTACGCAATATTCTTCATAAAGAAATTTTTAAATATATTCTGTTATGATAGACAATATAGTCTATTTATGGGGTGATCAGTGTGAACGCATGCGAAAAAATATGCCGATGTGGATGAAAGCGGAAGTACGATCGGGGTTCTGTATCATCTGTGCGTCCGAATTTTTGAAAAAACTTTTTGCAGAGAAGCAAAGGGCTGCGCTGCATAAAAAATCCTCTCGTTCGGCAGGAGAGGGTGCAGATTTTACGACGGACTTGCGCAGAGGCGGGGGAAACTGCTACAATGCGATTGTGGGATATGCCCGTCAAGGCGTTCGATTTCGATGTGCGGACGGCTGCCGCTGCGCACGGCCGAGGACGGCGCGGCGTTTGAGGACGTAGTTCCACAGCATGACGATGCCCGCGGCGATGAGTTTTGCGATCATATAGTGGATGTGCGCGCGGTCGACGAGCGACCACATGAGTAGCTGATTGAGTCCGAGTCCCGCGATGCTCGAGCCGAAGAAGAGCATCTTCGCGCGGCGGGTCTGAGTACCCGCACCGCGGAAGACGCAGACGAGGCAGAGCCAATAGTTCAGGAAGACGGAGAGTGTAAACGAGACCGCGGCGGAGACGAGGTAGTAGAGCCCCGCGTATGCCGTGAGCACATAGAGGAGTCCGTAGTCGAGGAGGAAACAGGCGCCGCCGACGAAGACGAAGCGCAGCATTTCGTAGAGTCTCGGATGCATCGGCATATTCCCTCCTGTGAACTGCTGAGATTTTACACACCTTGAAAGGAGCACATATGTCATTTAAATTCGCCGCCGTGCGCGGGATTCCTGCCCGCCGTCTGTTTGGCGGGAGCGTATTGTTCATTCTGGCGGCGTTGCTGCTGACGGCCTGTCTGCCGGAGTCCGAGCCGCCCGTGACGACGGTCGAGGAGTCGCGCATCGTCATGGGGACCTTGGCGCGGTTGCAGGTGCGCGGCGCGCCGCGGGAGGTGCAGGCTGCATTGCAGGAGGGGATGGACCGGCTCGCGCGTGTGGAGGCGGATGCGGACGGAGAGGCTGTGCGCGCGCTCGAAGCCGCCGCGGGGACGGGGGCGTGGACGGAGATTCCGGCCTCACTCTATCGGATGCTGACGTTTGCACAGGACATCGCACGGCGCTCGGACGGAGCGTTCGACGTGACGGCGGGGACGCTCACGGCACTCTGGGACGACGCGCGCGCCGCGGGGGTGCCGCCGAGCGATGCCGCCGTACGGGAGGCGCGTTCGCATGTCGGCTACGCGCATCTCGAGCTGCGGGAACGCGAGGCGGGCGGCGTGCATCGCTATGAGGCACGCCTCATGCTGCCGGGCATGCGCATCGACCGCGGCGCCCTCATCAAGGGATATGCGCTCGACGAGATTCGGGCGCAGTGGCGGGAGGGGGCTCTCGGCGGCGCTCTTGCGGATCTCGGGGCCAGTTCCATCCTCGGGATCGGCCGCAACGCGGAGGGCGAGCCGTGGAAGGTCGGGATCCGCAATCCGCGCGGGGAGAGCTCTACGGATATGCTGCTCGTGATGCCGCTGACGGATGAGGTGCTCTCGGCCTCGGGCGACGACGAGCGATACTTTATGTACGAGGGAAAGCGCTATCATCATCTCATTGATCCGCATACGGGCTATCCCGCCGATACGGGACTCGCCTCGGTCACGGTGATTCTTCCGCTCGATCCGCCGGATGATCCCGCGTGGGCGGCGCATATGGGGATGCTCTCGGATATGCTCTCCACGGCGGTCTTCGTGCTCGGCCCCGAGAAGGGATCACAGCTGCTCGACGCGTTCCCCTCAGCGCTTGCGATCATGATCGGGACGGACGGGAAGGTGCTTTGAGTTAAGACCCGCGTCGCCCTGTTTGGCGAGATGGAAAATTAGGCGTGAAAATTCCGCGCCGCATAATGAAAACCGGGACTGCCGCTTAGCAATCCCGGTTTATGTTTGCGAAAATAAAATCTCATCCGATCTGTCTTACATTGCTGACGCGGAATCCCTTCGCGAAGAGCCGATCCTTGACCGTGTCCACGTCCTCGATGTCGGCACGGATGATGATCTCGTAGGTGCCGCCCTCCTGCGGGATCGTGACCATACTGTCAATGCTGATATCGAGATCCGAGAGGATCGTGGAGATGTCGCGCAGGACGCCCTTGCGGTCGGCCACCTCGATCGTGAGGCGCGTCTTGCCGCTGTCGAGGCCCATCACGGTGATGAAGGCGTTGAAGATGTCCGTCGAGGAGATGATGCCGACGAGCTTATCGGCCGAGGAGAGCACGGGCATGCCGCCGATCTTTTCGCGCGCCATGATGAGCGCGGCCTCTTCGATGGTCATGGTATCCGTGACGGTGACGACGTTCTTCTGCATGACGTCGGCGACCTTGATCTTCGAGAGCAGCGTGCGCTCCTCGAAGCGGTCGAGCGTCGTCGCCGCGGACGGGGAAGCCCGCAGGAGATCACGCTGGGTGAAGAATCCGACGAGCTTCCCGTGCTGGACGACGGGCAGCCGGCGAAAATGGCCCTGTTCCATCAGCTTTGCCGCCTCGCCGAGCCCGGCGTCCGGCGCGATGGTGACGGGATTCTTGGTCATACGGCTCGCAACAAACATAAACGCTCCTCCTTGCCAATCGATGCGTTTCGTAACGTTGTTTCTAATATTCGCGTTTTGAGATGAAATTTCCTTCTTCCGCGGCAAATCTGCGCCGTATCAGCCGCCGAGGTATGCCTTGCGCACGGCCTCGCTGGCCGCGAGCTCCCGCGCATCCCCCGAGAGGGTGATGCGACCCGTCTCGAGGACGTAGGCACGGTGCGCGATCGAGAGCGCCATGTTCGCGTTCTGCTCGACGAGCAGGATCGTCGTGCCGGTCGCGTTGATGTCGGCGATGATGGAGAAGATCTCCTTGATCAGGAGCGGCGCGAGGCCCATCGACGGCTCGTCGAGCAGGAGCAGGCGCGGGCGGCTCATGAGCGCGCGCCCCATGGCGAGCATCTGCTGCTCGCCGCCTGAGAGTGTGCCCGCGAGCTGCGTGCGGCGTTCCTTCAGCCGCGGAAAGCGGCCGAAGACCATCTCGGTATCGGCGGCGATGCCGTCCGCGTCGCTGCGCGTGAACGCGCCGAGTTCGAGGTTCTCCATGACGGTCATATCGGCGAAAATGCGGCGCCCCTCGGGTACCTGCGAGATACCGCTGCGGACGATCTCGTGCGCCCTCTGCCCCGCGATGGATGATCCCTCGAAGGAGATGTCGCCGCTGCGCGGCGCGATCAGCCCGGAGATCGTGCGCAGAGTCGTTGATTTGCCCGCGCCGTTTGCGCCGATGAGTGTGACGATCTCGCCCGCGTTGACGGAGAGGCTGACGCCTTTGAGCGCGTGGATCGCGCCGTAGTAGACGTGCAGGTCCGTGACGCGCAGCATGGGCGCGTTCACATGTGTTTCGTTTGCCATGATTTACTCCTCCGCTCCGAGATACGCGCGGATGACCTCGGGATTTGCCCGGATCTCCGCGGGGGCGCCGCTCGCGATGACCGTGCCGTATTCGAGCACATAGATGCGCTCGCAGATGCCCATGACGAGCGCCATGTCGTGCTCGATGAGCAGGATCGTGATGCCGAATTCACGCCGCACCCATCGGATCATCTCCATGAGCTCCTGCGTCTCCTGCGGGTTCATGCCCGCCGCGGGCTCGTCGAGGAGCAGCAGCGCGGGCTGTGCGGCGAGGGCGCGCGCGATCTCGAGGCGGCGCTGCGCGCCGTAGGGGAGGTTCTTCGCCTGCTCCGCGGCGCTGTCCGCGAGATGAAAAATTTCAAGGAGACGCATGGCTTCCTCCGCGAGCCTTTGTTCCTCCGCGCGATAGCGGCCGACGCGGAGCACGGCCTCCATGAGACCGTAGTTCATGTGGCTGTGGTACGCGATTTTGACATTATCAAGGACGGAGAGCTCGCCGAAGAGGCGAATATTCTGGAACGTCCGCGCAATGCCACGCGCTGTGATTTGATAGGGGGCGAGCCCTATGATGCTCTTGCCGCGCAGGGTGATGTCGCCCGTGGTCGGCTGATAGACGCCCGTAAAGAGGTTGAACGCCGTCGTCTTGCCCGCGCCGTTGGGGCCGATGAGCCCGACGAGTTCGCCCTCACGGATGTAGAGGTTGAGGTCGGAGACGGCACTGAGTCCCCCGAACACCATCGAGACGTCGGTTGCCCGCAGGAGGTCGTTTGCCTTTGTCATGACGCGGCGCCCCCTTTCCGGAAGAATCGGTTCAGCGGACGCATCGCCGTGACCTCCACGTAGCCGAAGAGCCCCTGCGGGCGGTAGAACATGAGGAGAATGAGCGCAAGCGCGTAGACGATCATGCGCGCGTTCGGGAAGCTCGCGAGCGCCGCCGAGAGGAAGGTCACGACGAGCGCGCCCGCGATCGAGCCGGTCATCGAGCCGAGGCCGCCCATGACGACCATGATGAGGATGTTGAACGACTGCATGAACGTGAACGAAGCGGGGCTGAGGATATACATATTATGACCGAAGAGAACACCCGCGAGACCCGCGAACGCTGCGCCGATGGTAAAGGCGAGCACCTTGTACCGCGTTGTGTTGATGCCCATCGCCTCCGCCGCGATCTCGTTCTCGCGGATGGCGAGGCAGGCGCGGCCGTGGCGGGAATTCACGAAATTCTTGATGATGAAGAGTGTGGCGAGCATGAGGAAGAACACCCATGTGAAGTTCGTCAGATGGGGGGTGCCCTTAAAGCCCGCCGCACCGCCGACATACGGCACATTGATGATGACGATGCGGACGATCTCGCCGAGTCCGAGCGTCGCGATCGCGAGGTAGTCGCCGCGCAGGCGGAGCGTCGGCAGACCGATGAGCGCGCCGAGCAGTCCCGCCGCCGCAGCACCCGCGATGAGGGCAACGGCGAAGGGCAGGTGGAAATTCGTCGTCAGAATGACGCCGACGTACGCGCCGATCGCCATGAAGCCCGCGTGTCCGAGCGAGAACTGCCCCGTGTAGCCGTTGATGAGGTTGAGGCTCGCCGCGAGGATGATATTGAGGCCGGCGAAGATGAGGTTGAGCTGCCAGAACGCGCTGAGCAGTCCGGCGCTCGCGAGGCTCATGATGACGCCATAGATGACGAGGGCGAAGAGGAGCATTTTGAGATCGTTGTCTTGCAGTATCTTCATGAACGCGCCTCCTTACACTTTTTCCTTGATATTCTTGCCGAAGATGCCCGCAGGCCGCAGGAGCAGCACGAGGATGAGGATCGCGAATGCCGCCGCGTCGCGGAACATCGAGAAGCCGAATCCGGAGATGAACGACTCCACGATGCCGAGGACGATGCCGCCGACGACAGCGCCCGGCAGGATGCCGATGCCGCCGAAGACGGCCGCGACGAATGCCTTGATGCCCGGCATGAGTCCCATCAGCGGATCGATGGAGTTGTAGTAGATGCCGATGAGGACGCCCGCGACCGCCGCGAGCGCAGAGCCGATCGCAAACGTGACGGAGATGATGCGATCGGCGTTGATGCCCATGAGCTGCGCCGCCTCGGTATCGTAGGATGCGGCGCGCATCGCCTTGCCGATCTTCGTCGCGCGGACGATGTAGGTGAGGATGACCATGAGCACGAAGGTCACGCCTATGATGAGGAGCTGCTGCCCGCTGATGACGAGCCCCGCAAGCGTCCACGAGACGTCGCTGATGGTCGCGGGGAACGTGCGCGGGGTCGGCGAGACGAGCGCCATCATGACGTACTCGAGGAGGAACGACACGCCGATCGCCGTGATGAGCACGGAGATGCGCGGCGCATGGCGGAGCGGGCGGTAGGCGAACCGCTCGACCGCGATGCCGAGCAGGGAGGTCACCGCCATGGAAATGAGAATCGCAGGCAGGACCGGGATGCCGAGCGTGATGGCATAGAACCCGAGGTATGCGCCGACCATGTAGATGTCGCCGTGCGCGAAGTTGATGAGCTTGA